>CAZQIJ010000072.1:13255-13863 GCA_964592955.1 uncultured Anaerolineaceae bacterium | reverse complement strand
GCAGAAGCCGCTGGAGGCTTATATCGTCACTGTCCCGCCGCCGGGGTACAGTGTCGAGGGTATTACCTTTGCAGAAAGTCAGATTCTGGTGAGCGGCACAGCGGCGCGCGTGCAGGCGGTTTCCGCTGTTCAGGCGCTTATTGATCTTGGCAATCGCCGCGCAACCTTCGAGGAAGAATTTGAACTGGTTGCGGTAGATGCGAACGGGGCTGTCGTCAACGATGTTGTCATTGCTCAGCCTGTCATCCGCGCGACGGTCGCCATTGAGCAAAGCAGCAATGTACGGGTGGTTTCGGTACAGCCGGATATCGCTGTCGATACCCTGCCGGAAGGCTACAACTATAACCTGGTGGATTACCAGCCTGAGATTATTACCTTCCGCGGGCCAGAAGAGGCGCTCGCCCTGCTGCCTGAAATCCTCACAACCACCACCATTGACCTGACGAACCGCCGCGAAGCCTTCGAACTGGATGTGCCGCTGAACCTGCCGGATAACCTTCCCGATACGGTCATCATTGAGGATGAATCCCCGCTTATTCGCGTCAGCATCAATATCGCCCCGCGCGAGACGACGCGGCAGTTCACCAATATCCCGGTAACGCCCACGA
>CAZQIJ010000072.1:2885-13245 GCA_964592955.1 uncultured Anaerolineaceae bacterium | reverse complement strand
CGAAAACTACAGCGCGCGGGCAGTACCCAGCCAGGTGACCGTGCTGGTCAACGGCCCTCAGCCCATCCTGGATGCCCTTACGGAGAACGATATTCAGGTGGTGCTGGATTTGCAGGGATTGCAGCCGGGAACCTACGACGTTGACCAGCCGCGTGTGACAATTCTGCGAGGGCAGATTGCGGCGGAGAATATCTCGGTGCTGCCTGCAACCATCGGCGTAATCATTCAGGACCAGGCTGCACCAGCACGAACGCAAGCGGCAACACCCGAGGTAACCCCGTAACGCGCACAGGGATCAGGCCCTATAGCCCTCTCATGTCCCATCACGACAGAACAGGTGCCAGCGCGTTTTCGATGTCTTTGAGCGACTGCGCCTGAACTAACCCATCGCGCAGTGTTGTGGCATCTGGCATGCCAAAGACATACTTGAGGAGCTGGCCGCGCAGCTCGCGGACAGCCTGTTCCTGCGGCAAGCGGGTGGTTTCCAACGTCAGCCGGGCGTGATACAGGCACACTTCTGCCCGTTCGCGCAGCGGGATTTCAGGCAGCGCTTCCCCGGTACGCAGTTCGTGTTCAATCTGCCTGAAGATCCAGGGGTTGCCCAGTGCGGCGCGCCCAATCATGACCGCGTTGCAGCCCGTTTGCTCGAACATGCGCTGTGCGTCTGCGCCGTTTGTGATATCCCCGTTACCGATAACTGGAATCGACGTGACGGTCTCCTTCACCTGCCGGATGATATTCCAGTCCGCTTGTCCGGTGAAACCCTGTTTGGCAAAGCGCGCGTGAACGGCGATGGCCTGTGCGCCGGCCTGTTCGGCAGCTTTCGCAAACGGGATCGCGGTCACGACGCCATCGTCAAAGCCGCTGCGCACTTTTACGGTTACAGGTACGTTTGCCGCTGCCACCACAGCCTCCACGACGGCGGCAGCAGAACATACATCGCGCAGCAGTGCCGCGCCGCCGCCCTTCTTCACAATCTTCGGCACCCAACAGCCCATATTGATATCTACGATCTGCGCGCCATGATCCACGATAATGCGCGCAGCCTCTGCCATAAGTGCCGGGCTGCTGCCAAACAACTGCACCGCAAACGGCGTTTCGGCGTCCGTCCAGTCGAACATTTTCAGCGAACGGTGCAGATTGTGTTTATACTGCATGGCGTCGCTGCTCAGCAGTTCGCTGCATACTAGGCCGCAGCCCCCCATCTCGCGGCATAAGGTGCGAAAGGCATGATTGGTGTGCCCCGCCATAGGTGCCAGTGTCAGCGGCGTATCGATAACGATACCGCCGATGCTGAAGGGAGCCAGCCCCAGTTTTTCGGAAATCATTATGCATAGAGTCCTGCTCAGCAATCGATAGCGCCTATTATAAAAAATCCGCTCCCAGAACGGAACCGCTGCTGAACCGCTTTGCGCCTGTGTTATCTGCTGCCATCACGGGAATCGTCTAAGCATACCTTAATGATCATTGCGAGCCCTACGGCACAGGGCTATAATACCGAAAAGTCTCTACCTTGTTGCAGAGCGTATCGTTTGCTACTGAAATATAGCCAGGAAGGTTGTTCCATTGAGTTCCCTTGTCGTTACCTTAACAGAAACGCTGAGATACAGGGGCGCTATCGGTCAATGGAGTTGGGTACTGCACCGTTTGACCGGATTAGGCGTCGTGTTCTTTCTCGTTCTCCATGTGATCGATACATCATGGTCCGTTTTTTACCCCGCGCTCTACGAAAAAGCCATTGCCATTTATCAGTCACCTCTGTTCACCATTGGTGAATTCGCCCTCGTTGCTGCTGTTGTCTACCACGCATACAACGGGCTGCGTATTGCCCTGTTTGACTTCAGACCGGAATGGTGGAAGCACCAGCAGCGGGCCGCCGTTATCGTATTAGGTGCCGCCGTGCTCACCCTGGTGCCAACCTTTTTCCTCATGTTCTCGCATGTCCTGGACCACTATGGCGAGCCAGGGGTCTTTATTCTGCCGCTTACCGAAGTCATCAGCGAGCAGCTTCCGTTCCTGGTGGGGATGGCGGTTGCGGTGGTGGTCGCGATTCTGTTTTCTGGCCTGGCCGGGCTTGTGGTCCGCAGTGGCGATACCAAAGCTGCAACCAAAGGACGCGGCAGCCGCCTGGAACGCTTCTGGTGGTCCTACATGCGCGTCAGCGGGCTGTTGATTATTCCGCTGGTGTTCGGGCACCTGGCATTAGTCCACGTTATTCAGGGGGTCTTTGACCTCACGGTTGCGGATTACACTGTGGTGGGCACCCAGGCCCTGAACCAATCTGGAACTGCTGTTGAGTTTGTGGCCGAACGCTGGAATTACCTGTTGGCTGGCATCGCCGTGTGGAAGCTGTATGATGTGGGGTTGTTGGCGCTGGTGACCGTTCACGGGTTTAACGGTCTGCGCTATGTGCTGACAGACTATACCATGAGCAGCCCGCTGCTGCGCCGCGCCATGATTTACCTGTGCGTGATCGGGGCCATTGTGCTGCTGGTGGTTGGGTCGGCTGCATTGGTCAACTCCATCGGCAGCGAAAGCGTCTATATGGCGGCAGAGGCTCAGTGTGAACTGCGTGGTACCCCAGCGGATGCGTGTGAGATCCCTGTGTTCGTGCTTGAGAGCGGGAATTAGTGTAATCTAGAGGAATAGGATTTTGTCGCATGAAAACACATCGTTTTGACGCAATTATTGTTGGCGCAGGTGGTGCCGGGCTCATGGCCGCGCTCTACGCCAGCAAGGGCGGCGCGAATGTCGCCGTTGTCAGCAAACTCTACCCCACACGCAGCCATACCGGGGCTGCCCAGGGGGGGATTGGAGCCGCACTTGGCAACAGGATCGGCGATGATCCCAACGAAGACAAGCCCATCTATCATGCTTACGACACCATCAAAGGGGGCGACTATCTGGCAGATCAGAACGCCGCCCTGGTGCTGGCTGAGGAAGCAGTCGATGCTGTCATTGAACTCGAACACATGGGCCTGCCTTTTGATCGTACTGCCGAAGGCCGCATCAGCCAGCGCCGGTTTGGCGGGCATACGCAGAACTTTGGCGAGCGCCTGGTGTATCGCGCCTGCCATGCCGCCGACCGCACCGGGCATATGATTTTGCAGACTCTCTACCAGCAGTGCATTAAGAACAACGTGCGTTTCTTCGATGAGTTCCACGTTGTCGATGCCGTCATGAGCAATGGCGCGTGCGCAGGGGTGGTCGCAGTCGAAATGGGGACGGGCGAATTTCATGTCTTTCATGGCAAAGCGACCCTGTTTGCTACCGGCGGGTGGGGGCGCTGCTGGCAGGTCACCAGCAATGCTCACAGCATGACCGGTGACGGCGCAGCAGCGGTATTCCGCCGGGGTGTGCCGCTTCAGGATATGGAGTTCTTCCAGTTTCACCCCACCGGCATCTACAAAATGGGCATTCTTATCACCGAAGGCGTGCGCGGCGAAGGCGGCGTGCTGGTCAACCGTCACGGAGAGCGCTTCATGGAGAAGTATGCGCCCAAAGTGAAAGACCTCGCCAGTCGCGATGTCGTCAGCCGCGCAATCTACATGGAAGTGCAGAATGGCAACGGCATTAAGGGCAAGAATTACGTCTACCTGGACGTGCGCCCTGAAACTGTCAACCGCTACTACGCCGAAGCGGGGGAATCCAAGCGCATCGACCGCGAATACATCGAAAAGCGCCTGCCAGACATCCTGGATTTCTGCCGCACATACCTCGGTGTCGATCCCGTCAACGAACCCATGCCCATTCAGCCTACTGCGCACTATGCGATGGGCGGTATTCCCACCAACGTTAACGCCGAAGTTGTGACAGATGCCAATTGGACGGTGCTGCCGGGTATGTATGCAGCCGGTGAGGTTGCCTGTGTCAGCGTGCACGGCGCGAATCGTCTGGGGACGAACTCGCTGGTTGACCTGGTCGTATTCGGGCGTCGTGGCGGCATGCGCATCGCCGAATATGTGAAGGGTGCAGACTGGGTACCCCTGCCCAGCAATCCGACTGCCGATGTCGAGAACGAATTCAAGCGTATCCGCCAAAGCAGTGGCAAGGTCAAACCGTACCAGATCCGTGAACGCATGCAGGTTCTGATGAACGACAAAGTGGGCGTGTTCCGCGAAGAAAGCATGATGACCGAAGCGCTTAATGAACTGCGCGTTCTGCGCGATCAGTTCAGAACCGACCTTGCCATTGATGATCGCGGGGTGAAGTTTAACACGGACGTGATCGAAGCCTGGGAATTGGGCAGCCTGCTGGATCTGGCGGAAGTGACCACGCTAAGCGCACTGAATCGCAAGGAGAGCCGCGGCGGTCACAGCCGTGACGATTTCCAGCAGCGCGATGACGAGAACTATCTCGTCCATACGCTCGTCTATCGTCAGTGTGACGATCCGTACTGCGCTGCACCCGAATTGCAGATCAACATGGACAAAAAGGTTGAAATGTCTCTGGCGGAAAACGACGAACGGTTCCGCCCGAAGCAGCGTGTCTATTAAATCGATTGGTATAACGGAAATTACAGAGGTTAGAGGTTGATCCATGGAAGTGAATTTCAGAATCCGGCGCTATAACCCCGAACAGCCGGGAAAAGACAAGCCATACTGGCAGGAGTTCACGCTGCAGAATGTGGACGAAACCGACCGCGTGCTGGAACTTCTGCACCGCATCAAATGGGAGCAGGACGGTACGCTGTCGCTGCGCCGGTCGTGCGCGCATGGGGTGTGCGGTTCAGACGCGATGCGCATCAATGGCAGGAATGCGCTGGCCTGTAAGGTGCTGGTGCGCGACCTGAAAAGCGGCAAGATTCAGGTGGAACCTATCCTGGGTTTGCCGGTCATCAAAGACCTGATCGTTGATATGGAACCCTTCTTCGCACACTACCGCGAAGTCATGCCATACTTTATCAACGATACACCTGTACCTGCCGACGGGCGCGAGCGTCTGCAAACGCAGCTTGACCGCGAGCGCTTCGACGACACGACCAAGTGCATTCTGTGCGCGTGCTGCACCACGTCCTGCCCCAGCTACTGGGCGAACGGGCATTACGTGGGGCCTGCCGCCATTGTGCAGGCGCACCGCTTTATCTTCGATACGCGTGACCAGGGTTACCAGGAGCGGCTGAACGTTCTGGCGGAACCCAACGGCGTGTGGCGCTGCCGCACCATCTTTAACTGCACGCCGGCCTGCCCGCGTGACATCGAGGTGACGCGCGCTATCGGCGAGGTGAAACTTGCCATTCAGCGTGGAACCCGCGACGGGATTATTCACGTCCACGAAATCAAGGAACGTGTGGTTAACAGCTAGGCGCACAAAGGCGGGGGCTGCCCCGCCCTGATCTCTACGAAACCCGGGACCACCCCGGGTTTCTGTTTGGTAGCTGGCGCAAACCGGCTTTTGTGGGGATACGCGGCGTGTGCGATATGGTCATATCACGATATGGTCATACGCGATATGGTCATACGCGATATGGTCATACGCGATATGGCCATATCACGATATGGTTGCTGTAAATACGTGAGGTTGTTAGAGGATACTGCAATGCCTGACGAACAATCGCTGTTACCCGACCCGCCAGCAGGTGAAACCCCTGAAATGCCCCAACCTATGCTGAGGGAGCGCATCCGCCTCAGTGATCGTGATGGTGCCGCGCTGCCCCCCGGTGACGAGCCAGAACAGCCTTACTGGACGTGCCGCCGTGTTGTTCTGGTTCTTGTGACTTTGCTCGTCATTTTCGCGCTGCTGGCCGTGATGATCCTGCCCGGCATACTCGAGGCGCGGCGTCAGGCGGAACTTGAGAACCGCCCGACACCCACCTACCTGCCGAGTGTTTGAACGTTAAACCCCGGTCTAGCGCCGCTGCGGCAGCACATCGCGCGGTTTGCTGCCTTCGGTTGCCGGGCCAACCACGCCGCGTTCTTCCATGATGTCGATGAGGCGTGCGGCGCGCGTGTAGCCGATGCGAAGGCGGCGCTGAAGCAGGGATACCGATGCCTTGTTCAGGCGGCGCACCAGTTCAACAGCCTCTTCGTACATTTCGTCTTCACCGTCAATCACATCATCATCGTCCGCGCTGCCTGTTGTGACGTTGGTACTGTTGGCTGCTGCATCGGTATCCCAGAAGGCGCGCTGGGTCGCCACAGGCTGTGGCGGGGTCTTTGGCGCAGGTTTTGGCGCTTCGGCGGCTGGTGTGGACGGCGTCGGCTCCATGACCAGCGCTGTGATGGGGCGCTGTGCGCCGTCGTCCAGGCCCTGGCCGCGCCAGTAGCGCGTCATATTGTTGATTTCCGCGTCAGACACAAACACCCCCTGCAAACGCTGTGGCGCGGGAGAGTCCCCGCTCATGTAGAGCATATCGCCGCGCCCCAGAAGGCGTTCCGCGCCGGGCTGATCAAGGATAACGCGGCTGTCTACGCCGGAAGCCACTGCGAACGCGATACGTGCCGGGAAGTTGGCTTTGATCAGACCGGTGACGACATCGACGGATGGACGCTGCGTGGCGATCACCAGGTGAATACCGGTGGCGCGGGCCAGCGCCGCGATACGGGTAACGACGCGCTCGGTTTCGTCTGGGGCCAGCATCATCAGGTCTGCCAATTCGTCGATAATGACGACGATGTAGGGCATCGGTTCATCGTGGGTGGAGAGGTGTTTGTTGTAGTCTTCAATGTTACGCGCACCGGCGTTGCTGAAACGCTTATAACGTTCGTCCATTTCGCGCGTAACCCACTTCAGCACACCGACGATACGTTCCAGTTCAACCACGACCGGGGCGACCAGGTGTGGGATGCCGTTGTATCCGGTCAGCTCCACGCGTTTCGGGTCTACCATGATGAACTTAACGCGGTCCGGTGGGTTGCGCAGGATGAGGCTGGCGATAATGGCGTTAACGCATACCGATTTACCAGAACCGGTTGTCCCTGCAATAAGCAGATGCGGCATCGACGCCAGATCCGCCGCCACCGGCGCGCCGTCCACACTCTGACCAAGCGCGATGGCGAGCGGTGATTTGATGCGCTGGAACTCTTTGGACTCCATAACGTCGCGCAGGTTGACCGTAACAGACTCATCGTTCGGAACTTCGATGCCTACAAACCCCTTGCCCGGCACCGGCGCTTCGATGCGGATGGATTTCGCGTTCAGGGCAAGCTGCAAGTCTTTATCGAGCTGGGCAATTGCGCTAACCTTTACGCGGCTCTTCTTGCCGCCGCGCGCCATAAGATAATCCGGTTCAACACCAAACTGCGTAATGACCGGGCCGGTGTTGATTTCCACCACGCGACCAGGCGCGCCAAAGCTCTGGAGAGTCTCTTCGATGGTACGGGCGCGCTTCACCAGGTTTTCGCGGTCGAAGTCCTGTTCAGATCCGGAGCTGAGCAGCGAACGCAGTTCTGGCATTGTCCATACGCGTTTGTTTCGCTGAAGCGCCTGCCCCTCCACATATTCCGGGGCTTTGGGCAGTACCACACCTGGGCGTACCGGGCCAGCTTCAGACGGCGCTGTGGGGGCAGATGCGGCAGGCGCGCTGCTGATTCTGGGTTCAGCTTTTGGCTCTGCACTGGCAGCGGCAGGTGTTGTGCCTGTCGATTTGGCTGCCTCTCCTGAAGAAGCTCCGAAGGGACGAATGCGGTTGGCAATGGATCCGGTGCCTGCGGGGGGCGCTGCCTGTGGATCCGTTGCAGCGGGCACCGCGTCTGAAGTCCCCGCTGCAGCGCTCGCTGCCGGGCGAGATTCAGTGGCTGGACGCGAAGCCGTCATGCCTGATCGCAGTTCATTCAGGCGATCCATACGTTCCTTGCCTGTTTCCGCTTCTGCCTCGGCAGGGGCCGCAGCGGTGCCCGCAGCCGCAGGCGTGGACTGCCCTGTGGCAGGCGGCGCAGCCTGTGCTTCACGCGCGCCAGTGGCGGTTACGGGGGTTTCGTCGGCTTCGTTGTCGGCTTCGTCGTCGTTGCCTGACGGAGATCCAGCAGGACGAGCCTGTGCCAACTGCGCGAACCGTGACGTCGGTTCAGGACGTGGCGCAACGCCAATACCCTTCGGGCGTGCAGGAGCCATGGGTTCTTCCTGCGGCGCTGCGCTGGCGGCAGGCTGTGCAGCAGGGGCTGGCGCTGCGCTGGCGGTCGGCTGTGACGTGGTCGCGGATTGTGCTGCGGGTGCAGTTTGTGCGCTGGCAGCGGCATCTGCGGACGGACGTCCAAACATCGTGCGCAGGCGCTTGTCGTCGGATTTTTCCTCGTCCGGTTTTTTGCCTGCTTCGTCTTCCGGCTTGCCACCGCGCCCCAAGCCTGACGGAAGGGCCGCCGGGACCGCGCTGCGTAGCCGTGCCGCAAATCCGCCCAGCCGTCCACCGCTTTCTTCTGGCTTTGGCTCTGCCGGTTTCGAATCGGTACGGGGCAGAGCAGCGGCCACGCCGGGCAGTGAAGACGGTGCAGGCGGGGCTTCTGCGCTGACAGGCGCAGTGACCATCTGGCCACCCATGCGGATGGGAATGCTTCGCTCTTCGATTGGAATTGCCACCGCATCCTGGTCTTTTTCAGCAGAAGGCGAAGGCAGCGCTGCCGGTATCGGTGCGGCTGGCAGTTCTGCGATGGCCGGGCGGCTGACACTGATCTGCTGTGCCTGCACAAGCTGGCGCTGCTGTTCGGCCTCCAGGCGCAGGGCTTCACGACGCTGCGCGCGCCGCTGCATAGAGATCTGGAAACTGCGTACCACACTCCCCACAATCAGAACCAGCTCTGCGGCACTGGTTCGCGTGATGAACATGATGCTGACGACGAACCAGCCGAGCAGAACAAAAACCCCACCCACTTCACCGATGTTAGTGAGGATGAACATATACAGCAACGCGCCCACGCTGCCCCCACCGCGACCGGCATCAATGCCAATCTTGAACAAGAGGTTTAACGCTTCGGGCGTCGCATCCTGGTAAATGATATTGAACGTCTCGATGTACTGGAACAGGATTAACAGGCCGGCATAGGCCATCGCAAAGCCAACGATACGGATCGTATCGATCTGCGGCGCGGTTTCCCCGAAATGACGCCCGATCAGCCATAGGCCGATCACGCCCATTGTGACAGGTACCGCGGCAGCTCCCCAACCCAGCATCTGTGCGAAGAAGGTATTGATGCTTCCTGTCAGTGCGCCGGGGGTGGGCGAGATGGCACTGAAGAACAGCATCAGCGCGCCAAACACCAGGAACACGCCCAGAATATCCAGTTTCGTGTCGAGCGATAAGCCCTCACTGGTCGTTTGTGGGACTTTGCTGGCCCTTGTTTTGCTGGTGCGCGCGCTGGCTGCTTTCTTGTCGTCTTCTGCGCCACCCAGAAAAGGCAGGCGCTGGCGAAGCTGCCCAAACATGCCGCCATCGGAGGTGGCTGCCGCAGCAGACTGGGTTTGCGATTTCGGGACTGCCGGTTTTTCGCCGCTGGCAGCGGTAGACCCGCCAGAACCGGGAAACCGCGATCCACCCACCACTGATGAGGAGGCGGATGACGATGCAGAGGTGCCGCCGACCGTCGGATTCGTGCCAGTCCTGCGTGCTGCGGCAGACGAGGTCGCTCCGGCTGCACTTTGGGACGATGCCGCTGGTTTCTCGTCTTCTTTTTTGCTCCCACCAAAACGCGAAGCAATGCCACCCAGACCAGATGTTATGCCACCCCCACCAGACGCTCTCGGCGCATCAGCGCTGGATGCAGCGCCGCCCGATGTGCGTGCTCCAGAAGAACTACTACTGGCGGGTGTACCGGGGTCTTCTTTCTTGCCACCGCCCAGGCGCGATGCGATCCCGCTAAGCGGTGAAGAAGATGCTCGCGAGTCTGCATCTGCATTGGAGCGTCTGTCTGCGGGTTTGTCGTCTTCTTTCTTGCCACCGCCCAGGCGCGATGCGATCCCGCTGAGCGGTGAAGAAGATGCACGTGAGTCTGCATCAGCGCCAGATTTCTTGTCTGCCGGTTTATCTTCTTCTTTTTTACCACCGCCGAACCGCGAGACAAGACCGCCGAGACCGGAGGGTTTCTGTGTTTCTCCACCGCCGGTTTTCTTGTCGTCTGGTTTGTCATTGTCCCGCAATGGCCCTGTACCGCCGCGTGTGCTGCCGGTAGAACCGGAAGCCGCGCCAGTGCTTCCATAGCGTGATCCGCCGGAAGCTGAGCCTGTACCAGAACCAGACGACCCACCGTAGCGCGAGCCGGAATCGCCGCTGCCAGAGCCGGATGAGCCGCCAGAACTGCCGTAGCGGGAACCGCCGGAACCGGAACTGCTGCCAGACGATCCACCGGAGGAGGAACCTGAACCGCTGCCCGAACCCGACCCACCGTAGCGCGAGCCGGAATCGCCGCTGCCAGAGCCGGATGAGCCGCCA
>CAZQIJ010000072.1:0-2785 GCA_964592955.1 uncultured Anaerolineaceae bacterium | reverse complement strand
GAACTGCCATAGCGAGAACCCCCGGAACCGGAACTGCTGCCAGACGATCCACCGGAGGAGGAACCTGACCCGCTGCCCGAACCCGACCCACCGTAACGCGAGCCAGAATCGCCGCTGCCGGAGCCGGATGAGCCGCCAGAACTGCCATAGCGGGAACCCCCGCCAGAGCCTGAAGATGTGCTTGAACTGCCGTAGCGGGAACCTGAGTCTCCACCAGATTGTGATGAACCCCCAGACCGGTTAGAACGCGCGTTGATATCGTCCCTTGTGATACCAGAGGACGACGATCCCCCAGATGACCAACCATAACGATCGCGTCCTGGTAAACCGGATGATCCGAATGGCCTTATTTGATTGCGAATAGACGAGCCAGAATCTTCACTGTCTTCTTCTTCGACGTCGTCATCTTCGTCATGGTACAGGTCATCGTCGTACTTGTCGTCGTCGTCGTGATAACTCATCTTTATGGATACCTGTCGCCTAAACGAACGGGAAAAAGAAAAGAGGCAATGCTCTTGTGTTTAAGGATACCACAAAACCCGCTTACAAACCACCTTAAATCGTACAAATGTTCTATAGGAGAAGCATTAGAACGCCCTGGTTCATGGTTCCCCACAAGACAACCCTGATCTGCCATTGTCGCAACACGCAACCCTTGAATTTGAGCTAAAACAGCCCTCACCCGCATGTACTCTCCTTGCGGAGAACGGACAGCGGGATGAGGGCTTCGCGCTCAGAACATGGTTAAGTTGTCGGTGGCGTTGTCTGTTTTAGTGCAGGTCCGTCCGCCCGTTTCGCTTCAGGCGCTTGAAGGTGGCCAGCCCGCTTCATCTTGTTCGACGATCCGACCGGTGGCTGTGAGCGGCCACCAGTCCGTCTCGCAGAGCGCATAGTGAGTTATTCTTCGTCCAGCGGACCAAGATTATGAAGATCTTCAAGCAGAATCAAGCCATTCTTGAGGGCTTTGAGTGCGGCGGCGTGACGATCTTTCGCGCCGAGCTTGTCCATTGCGCGCGCCAGAATTTCAATCACGACCATTACGGTCACATTCATCGCACGGGCAATCGCCTCATTCTCAAGTCCTGAGGCCACATAAAGCAGCACTTTAGATTCGTTATCGTCGAGGCGGTTATCGGACTGTGGGCTGCCGGTCAGCAGTCCGGTGACCACTTTTTCCGCCACACCGCGCCCCAGCACAAGCTGGCCCTTCAGGACCTTACCGATGGCGTCAATCAACTCGGTGTCTTCGGCAGATTTCAGCAGATATCCGTGCGCGCCTGCGCGCAGCGCGCGCATGATGTAGACATCCTCTTCACGTCCGGTCAGCACCAGCACCTTAACCTGTGGAGCCTGTTCGCGGACCTGCGGGATTATCTCCAGGCCGCCAACGCCAGGCATATTCAGATCCAGCAGCAGCACATCCGGGAGAATGGCAATGGTTTGTTTCAGCGCAGTTTCGCCGTCACCTGCTTCTGCCACAACCACAAAATCCTCGCGCGATTCCAGCAGGCTCGCCAGCGTTTTGCGCAGCAGCGTATGATCGTCGGCCAGAATGAGGCGAATGGCACGTCGCTGGCCGGGCTGGCGGCGTATGGCTTCCCTGGCTCCTTCGGTCACCATCGTATCTGCCCAGGCTGGACGTGAAGGCAGCGTATCGCTATCTGTGGTACGCGGAAGCGAGGATTCCAGCGCTGCCGCCAGTGCCGCGCTGGTCTGAAAGCGGCGTGCCGGGTTCTTTTCAAGCGATTTCAGGATGACCGATTCCATCTCTATGGGAAGCTCAGAGACGATCAAACGTGGCGGAGGCGGGGGCTGTTTGACCTGCTGAAGCAGCAGGGCGCTGATGTCATCTGCATTGAAGGGAAGTTGTCCGGTTGCCATCTCATAAAGCACGATGCCCAACGAGTAAATATCGGTCCGGTGATCCAGCTTCTGCCCCTGCGCCTGCTCCGGCGAAAGGTAGGCCGGGGTGCCAATGACCATCCCATGCGCGGTAACACGTTTCGCCTCGCTGGGCAGCGCCAGCCCCAGATCCATGATTTTCACTTGTCCGGCGGGTGTAACTTTGATGTTCGCCGGCTTGATGTCTCGATGAATGATCTGGCGGGTGTGGGCATAATCCAGTGCAAGCGCGATCTGCGCGCCAAGATCAACCAGAACCTGGGGCGTACACGGAATATAGTGCGACAGTGGAACACCATCCACGTATTCAACAACCAGAAAATGACGGTCGTTGTCTTCGTCGATGTCGTGGATCGCCATAATATTCGGGTGATTAAGCTGTGCTGCGGCGTTCGCCTCCTGGAAGAAGCGTTTACGCGTGCTTTCCCGCACATGCGGCAGCAGCAGCTTGATTGCGACGTCACGTCCCAACCGTTCATCGAACGCTTTGTAAACCGTCGCGGTCGAGCCATCGCCAAGGTGTTCACGTATTTCGTAACGGTTGCGTAATTTGCGTCCGATCATGCTTCTACTTTGTGGCGCAGTTACAGCCACTGCCCCACATCCCCCTTTCCAACGTGCGTCGTGGTGGAATTACGGGTCTTCCCCGAGATACGGTTGTATACGATACACCTGGTGCAGGTGTATGGGTTCTGCACTATGAATTCCCTGGTAACAGTTGCCTTGCTGGTTGCCAGTAACATACAGGGGGTGACCCATTGAGTCGCTGCCCCGCCAATAAGAATACCACAAGGAGTCCATATTCGCACCTTGACAAGATTTGTCGCCTAGGGCAAACGCATCAAAAATGAGGTAAAGATAGAGGGAAGGAGAAAGCGCATGA
>CAZQIJ010000071.1:0-13917 GCA_964592955.1 uncultured Anaerolineaceae bacterium | reverse complement strand
GACTGGTGGAGATTGCCGAGGTCGCAGACCATCCCTTCATGGTAGGATCGCAGTTCCACCCGGAATTTCTGAGCCGCCCCAACCAGCCACATCCCCTCTTTCATGGCTTTATACGGGCAGCCCTTACGCAGCAATTCCATGGCCTCGTCGAAGAAAAAGAGACCATCTAAACACTGAGGAAACGTATGACATTGGAAAGTTTGATCGAAGCACTGCCAAAAGTCGATCTGGGTCTACAGTTTGAAGGCGCGATACCGAAACAAACACTGCTGATGATCGCAGAGCAGAACGAATTCGCAGCCGTAAAGGGCTTTGCAAATCAGGCAAAAGCGCTGGACGCACCGGACTATCATAAACTCCACGACCTGCTGAACACCGTCACACAGTGGATACGGCATCCCGACGACCTGTCGCGCGCCGTGTACGATGTGGGTGTGTCGCTGGCCAAACAGAATGTGCGTTATGCCGAGATCAGCATCAGCCCGATTACCTACATGGCGAATGGCTGGACTTTTGAACAATTTGCCGAAGCCCTCAACGACGGGCGTGACCGTGCGCAGCGCGGTTGGAAGGTGCGCCTTGCCTGGGTACTGGCCATCCCGCGCGAAGAACCGCGCCGCTCTGACGAAATTACGCGTTGGGCGATGAGCGCGACCGGGCGCAAGAATGGTGTCGTGGCGCTAGGGCTGGTGGGGCGTGAAGACCTCCAGCCCGTTGGCCAGTTTGAACGGGCCTTTCGCAGCGCAGAAAAGAAGGAATTCCCGCGTGTGGCGCAGGCTGGCGGCAGCAAACTCGGCCTGAATGGCCTGGTTGAGGCGGTGCGGGTGCTTAAGCCGGATCGCCTGCTGTGTGGGGAAACCCTCCCTGCCGCAGCGGAGCTTATTGCGGCCCTGCAGGAAACCGGGGCAGTTCTGGACGTTGTGCCGAAGCAGGCATTGCTTTTCGGCCAAATCCACAACTATGCTGACTATCCCCTGCGCGGTCTGCTGGAAGCCGGTGTACCCGTCACGATCAGCAGCCGCATGCCAGCGCTGTTCAGGACGACATTGAACAAAGAGTATCTGGCGCTGGTGGAACAAGGCATCCTGACCCTTGATGAACTGGAAGCGATCGCGCTCAACGCGGTGCGCCACAGCCTGCTGCCGACTGAGGAACGCAGCGCAATGCTGGCAGAATTTGAGGCACGCTATGCAGAACTGCGCGCCGAGCATCTGATACAGCACTCGGCGGAATAGGCGCGGTGGCAGCAGGTCGTTGCAAGAGTGCGGGCGGGATGCCCCCGCCCGCGCCTGTTACTCTGCCGGTACCACGTCAATAATCTGGGGGCGAGTGTCTGCAATCTTCGGGATGGTGATGGTCAGCATCCCATTCTTGAACTTTGCCTGTGCTTCATCGGCCTTCACATCGCGCGGAATGCGAATGCCCCGGCTGAACGCACCGAATTTGCGTTCGCGCGCCAGGATGACCGCGCCCTCCGGCATGTCTGTTTCTGGCACGGTTTCGCCCTGAATGATCAGGACGCCGTTTTCCATGCTCACTTCCAGGCTGCTGGCAACAACGCCATCTATGGGTGAAGTACGGACGATGATGGCATCTGCGGTTTCATAGATATCCATCAAGGGGTACATCCCCGTGGCCAGGCCGCGCATACTCTGTTCGAAGGCGCGGCTCAGGTTATCACGGATTGACGTGAATTCTTTAATCGGGTCGAATTTTTCTTCTGGCATGGCTCTCCCTCAGCAATCTAACAGGTCTGTCACTTTAACCAATACGTGAAAGGGTCTGGCGCAGTTGCGGCCATCGCTGCCTGGGTACACCATAAACACTGCCGGTACATCGGCAGTCTGCCAGAGCGCCAATAATGCGGCGAAGATTTCTCTTCGCAGGCGCGTTGATGGCCAAATCGCCCGCCTTCAGGCGTGGAAGTGTGTCACTCAAGTTCAGGATAGCGGATTTTGCGCCCAAGCAGGCGGCCAATGACGGCCAGCAGCGGCAGCCCCAACTGCTGAAGGAAGAGTGGAAAACGGGTGATGAAGGTCTTGGCGGGCAAGTACTGCGCCACAACCGCAATTTGCAGGGGTCCCATTTCCAGGGAGGCTTTGTCCAGGTAGAGGGCATCGGCGCGCACCAGGGCATACCATGTGGTGAAGAACAGTCCCGCGCCGCCTTCCGGTGTCGTCTTGCGATGGATGACGAGGTCTTCTGTGCCGGTCTTGTTCCAGGGGTTTACATGGTTCGTATGCTTCGGGATAACGACGGTTTCCCCGGCTTTCGCTGTTTTCTCTGCGCCTTCGATGACATAGGTCGCAACCCCAGACCTGATGTCATACTGTTCGTCCTGGTCCATGTGGATGTGGTCGGGGCTATATCCCTTGCCCGGTTTAATCGTTTGCTCGAATTCGAGAAACGCGCCGTTGGTGTCTTCTGCCATCTGGATAAAGACGATCTTTTCACCCTTCGCCGGTGCTTCGATCTCGCGCTTAAACGGTGGCTGTGCCATAGTCCGAACCTCCCTGTCCTGCTCTTATGCTGTAAGCGAGACCCTCATTGTACCGCTTTTTTGAGATCACGGTGAAAAAAAAGTGCGCTCACGATGCAGACAGCAGTTCGCGCACCAGCGCCATCAGTTCATTAGGATCAAAGGGTTTGACCATGTACCGTATCACTGAGGTCTGAAGCCTGCCGATCATACGGTTGGTGGGATCTCCGAACGCCGTGAGGACAATTACCGGAAACACGATCTCCTGATACTTGCCCTTCAGGGTTTCCAGCAGATCCCAGCCACTCATCATCGGCAAACCGATATCGAGAATCATGAAATCGGGCGTCTGCTGCTCCAGGAAATCGAGTGCCTCCAAGCCATTGTTGGCATGGAAAACAGCAATCCCCATCGATTTCAGGAACGCCTTCACCATATTCGCGATGTCTTCGGTATCTTCTACGATCAGAGCTAACGGTACATAGTCGCTCATACGGTCTCCTGCGCTGCCGTTGTATCACTGTTGATGCGTGAGCTGGGGTATTTACTTTACCCTGCTCACCCTATCTATCATACTACATACGGAAAACGCCGTATCGCGTGGGCTGGGCAGGCTTGTTGAGCGCCGCAGAAAGCGCCAACCCCAGCACCCTGCGCGTTTGCGCCGGGTCCAGGATGCCGTCATCCCACAAGCGGGCTGTCGAGTAATAGGGCTCGCCTTCGCGGTCGTAACGGTCGATGATCGGGCGTTTGAACTCCGCCTGTTCGTCTGAATCCAGATCACGCTGCGCGCTGCGTGCCAGTTGGTCACGTTTAATGGTCAGCAGGACATTAGCGGCCTGCTCCCCACCCATAACGCTAATGCGGCTGTTGGGCCACATCCACAGGAAACGCGGGCTGTAGGCGCGCCCGCACATGCCGTAATTCCCCGCCCCAAAGCTGCCACCCACAATCACGGTGAGTTTGGGGACATTGGCATTGGCTACCGCGTGTACCATCTTTGCGCCGTCTTTGGCGATGCCACCTGTTTCGTAAGCCTTCCCTACCATGAAACCTGTAATGTTCTGCAGAAACAGCAGCGGGATGCCGCGCGACGTACACAGCTCGACGAAATGCGCACCCTTCAGCGCGGATTCGCTGAACAGCACGCCGTTGTTACCAACGATCCCTACCGGGTAACCTTCGATTCGCGCGAAGCCCGTAACCAGGGTTGTACCGTAGTTTGCCTTGAACTCGCGAAATCGGCTGCCGTCTACCAGCCTGGCGATGATTTCGCGCACATCGTAAGTCTCGCGGAACGTGGCAGGGATGATTCCGTAAAGCTCTTCTGTCGGGTACAACGGCGCTTCCGGCGGAGCAATGTCCAGCGCGATTTCCTTGCGGCGGTTCAGCGTAGCGACGATGCCGCGCACGATTTCAAGCGCATGCGGGTCATCGTCTGCGAAATGGTCTGCAACGCCCGAAATGTGTGTATGGACATAGGCCCCACCCAGTTCTTCTGCTGTCACTTCTTCCCCTGTCGCGGCTTTCACCAGCGGCGGGCCGGCCAGGAAGATCGTCCCGGTACCTTTGACGATGACCGTTTCGTCAGACATCGCCGGGACGTATGCCCCACCTGCTGTGCAGCTCCCCATGACAGCGGCTATCTGGGGAATGCCTGCCGCGCTCATTTGGGCCTGGTTGTAGAAGATGCGTCCGAAGTCATCTGCATCCGGGAAAACCTCATCCTGCATCGGCAGATACGCACCGCCGCTGTCTACCAGGTAGATGCATGGCAGGTTGTTTTCCAGCGCCACCTGCTGCGCACGCAGGTGCTTCCTAACCGTCATCGGGTAATATGATCCACCCTTCACGGTGGCGTCGTTGGCCACGATCAAACACTCTGCACCGCTCACGCGCCCGATGCCTGTAACGATCCCCGCAGACGGTGTTTCATCCTCATACAGGTTCCAGCCTGCCAGCGGTGCGATCTCCAGAAATGCAGACCCCGGATCAAGCAGCGCATCGATGCGGTCGCGCACAAACATCTTCCCCTGTTCACGATGGCGTTCCTGATAGCGTGCGCCGCCACCTTCCCGTACCTGAGAAAGACGCTGCCTCAGTTGATCGACCAGGGCGCGGTTGTGCGCCGTGTTTGCCAGAAACCGTTCATCCTTTTGGTTCACGTGCGACTCAAGTATTTCCATAATAAATCCTTTGGCATCAAACCAGCACAGCAGGCACCAGCAGCGATACGGTGCTGCGCCGTCCATTGTATGCGATCTTCGGCGATTGTCATCAATCGCTTATCTTTAACTTGTGGTCAAACTACCCAACGCTCCCTTTCAACGATATAATTTAAGGGAAGTTTCCCAAAATCTCCCGCCCTCTATACTTGCTTTCGAGAAGGACCTATGCAGGATTTTCATGGCCCGAATGCGGCCTATATACTTGAATTGTATGAGCGCTACCGTGATGCGCCAGACACCCTGGACGCTGCAACAAGGGCGTTTTTCAAGGATTGGAGTCCTCCCGCAGACACCTCAGGACTCACAAGACCGTCCAATGGGCAGGCGTCAGGCGGTTCGGCGACATCGCCCGTCGCGGCGCTCGCTGCTGCTGCTTCACACCCTGAATTTGAAAAGATTATCGGCCTGGGGGCCTACGTGCAGGCCATTCGCCAGTTCGGGCACCTGGATGCGCAAATTGATCCTTTAGGGTCGCCACGGCCAGGCGATCCTGAACTGTCGCTGGATTATCACAGCTTAAGCGCAGACGACCTTCGCCGCCTGCCCGCCAGCCTGGTCGATAGTCCGGTTGCCCAGGGTAAGGCGAATGCCTACGAAGCGACCGAAGCCCTGCGCGCAGTCTATACGGCGTCGGTGGGCTATGATAACGACCATATCCGTTTGCCAGACGAACGTAACTGGCTGCGCGATGCCGCAGAATCCGGGCGGTATCGGTATCAGGGTTTGCCAGAGCAGGCGCGCGCCCTGCTGGAACGGCTCACCCAGGTTGAAACCTTTGAGACCTTCCTGCAGAAGACCTTTCCAACAAAATATCGGTTCTCAATTGAGGGTCTGGATGCGATGGTGCCGATGCTGGATGAGGTTATCCGCCTGGCCTCTGAAGGCGACACCGCGACGATTGCCATTGCGATGGCACATCGTGGACGCCTGAACATCCTGACGCACATCATGGAAAAGCCCTACGAACAGATCCTGTCTGAGTTCAAAGACACGCTCGAAGCGCAGGAGATGCGCGACGCAATCGGCTGGACGGTTGGCGATGTCAAGTATCACAAAGGGGTCAGCCGCGCCATACACGGCAGCAAATCGCGCGATATGGTCATCACCATGCCGCCCAACCCCAGCCACCTGGAGGCTGTTAACCCGGTTGCGGTGGGGATGGCACGCGCGGCGGGAACGCACGTAAATCGTGGGGGCGCACCGGTCTTTGATCCGTCACAAACCATGCAGATCCTCATTCACGGCGACGCTTCCTTCCCTGGTCAGGGGCTGGTGCCAGAAACGTTCAATCTGTCGCAGCTTCCCGGCTATCGTACCGGCGGCACGCTGCACATCATTGCCAATAACCAGGTAGGCTTCACGACGATGCCTGATGAAGGGCGCAGCACGCTCTACGCCAGCGATCTGGCCAAAGGGTTCAAAGTGCCCATCATTCATGTCAATGCCGATGATCCCGCCGCCTGCATCGAAGTGGTTCGCATCGCCACTGCCTACCTGGAGAAGTTCGAGAAGGACTTTGTGATTGACCTCATCGGCTACCGCCGGTACGGTCACAATGAGCTGGATGAACCGGGCTTCACGCAGCCCCTGATGTACCAGAAAGTGCGCAACCATCCCACAGTGCGCCAGCTTTGGGCCAACCGTCTGGCGCAGTCTGGTGTGCTCAGCGGGGACGATGCGCTGGCCATCGTCAACCGCTGCACCGATACGCTGCAACAGGTCTATGAAATCGTCAATCGTGGGGACGTGATCCCGGAACCGCGCCCCACCCCCCCGCCGCGCGGCGCAGCGCGCAGCGTGAAAACGGCTGTTGCGCTCGAACGTTTGTATGCCCTTAATGACGCGCTGGCGCAGTTCCCTGAGGATTTCACGCTGTATTCTGCGCGGCTGGAAAACACCCTGAAGGCTAGGCGCGAAGCGGCGAAAGATCCGGCGGCGCGGTTGGTGGATTGGGCGACGGCTGAGGAACTGGCGTTCGCATCTATCCTCGAAGACGGGACAGCGATCCGCCTGACCGGTCAGGACAGCGAACGTGGCACCTTCAGCCACCGGCATGCTGTGCTGCACGACA
The DNA here is from genome assembly GCA_964592955.1 of uncultured Anaerolineaceae bacterium. Classification (GTDB taxonomy): domain Bacteria; phylum Chloroflexota; class Anaerolineae; order Aggregatilineales; family Phototrophicaceae; genus CAZQIJ01. The sequence continues at coordinate 7,139 of CAZQIJ010000071.1, read as the reverse complement.
AGAACTCTGGCAGAATCTTTGTTCCGCTGCAAAGCCTGCCTCAGGCGCGTGCGGCGTTCGAAATCCGCAACAGCCCCCTTTCGGAATCGGCGGTGCTTGGTTTTGAGTATGGTTACAGCGTTCAAGCGCCGGATCGCCTGGTGCTGTGGGAAGCCCAGTATGGTGACTTCAACAACAATGCGCAGATCATCATCGACGAATTTATCGTGTCTGCGCGCGAGAAGTGGGGGCAGCTCTCGTCGCTGGTTATGCTGCTGCCCCATGCCCAGGAAGGCGCGGGACCAGATCATTCCAGCGCAAGGCTCGAACGCTTCCTGCAGATGACAGGCAAATTCAACATTCGTGTGGTATACCCGACCACTGCCGCGCAATACTTCCACCTGCTGCGGCGGCAGGCGGCACTGCTGATTACCGATCCGCTTCCGTTGATTGTTATGTCACCGAAGAGCCTTCTACGCAATCAGATGGTTGCGTCGTCGCTGACTGACCTTGCAGAGGGCCGCTGGCAGGCGGTGATTGATGACCCCAGTGCAGATGCAGAACAGGTTACCCGCCTGGTGCTGTGCAGTGGCAAGTTCTATTTCGACCTGAATGAGAGCGAAACCCGCGCCCAGCATCCCGAAGCCGCCGTCATTCGCGTTGAGCAGCTCTATCCCTTACCGGTAGACGAGCTGCGGGCGGTTATCGAGCGCTACCCGAACGCTGCCCAGATCGTGTGGGCACAGGAAGAACCGAAGAATATGGGCGCATGGGAGTATATCTCCTGGCGTCTCTCGCGCCTTGTGAACAACCGCCTGCCTGTGAATTATGTGGGCCGACGCCGCAGCTCAAGCCCGGCAGAAGGTTCCAAGACCGCCCATGCCGCGAACCAGGCCAAAATCGTCGCATATGCGTTTACCTGGTCGTTCGATACGGAACAAGGAGAATGAGAATGGCTCAGGTCAATATTGTTGTACCGGAATTGAGTGAATCGGTTGTCGAGGCCACCGTTGGCGAGTGGCTGAAAAACGAAGGCGATGCGGTTAAGGCCGGGGAAACGCTGGTCGTCCTGGAGACGGACAAGGTTTCGCTGGATGTAACGGCTCCGCAGGATGGCGTAGTGACCAAAATCGCCTTCCCGGCCGGTTCTGACGTGACTGCCGGAACGGTGCTTGGTTCCATTGATACCACTGATACAACTGATACCACTACACCTGATGCAGGGGGTGAGGCGCAGGCGGCGGCAGCCCCTGCTGGTGTGGCAGCAGCCCCAGCAGCGCGCCAGAGCGATGCTGCGCCCACTGCTACCCCGGTCGCGCGGAGGGTGGCGGCGGCGAACAACGTGGATCTGGCGCAGGTGGGTGGCAGCAGCGGTAAGATCACCAAAACGGATGTGCAGAACTTCCTCGCGGGTGGCCAGAACACCCCGGCGGCAGCAGCGCCGCAGCCTGCCGCGCCAAAAACTGCACCAACGAAATCAGCCTCAGCGCCCGCCGTCAATGGGGCATCAGCACGGCGTGAAGAACGTGTGCGCATGACCCGACGCCGCCAGACAATCGCGGTGCGGTTAGTTGAAGCGCAGCACACCGCCGCCATGCTCACCACGTTTAACGAAATTGATATGTCCGCAGTGATGGACATGCGCAAGCGCCGCCGCGATTCGTTTAAAGAGAAGCATGGCATTGGCCTGGGGTTCAGTTCGTTTTTTGTGAAGGCCGTCGTGGGTGCCCTGAAGGCGTTCACATACCTCAACGCGGAAATTGACGGAACGGACATCATCCTGAAGCATTACTACGATATTGGTATCGCAATCGGCGCGGCAGAGGGCCTGGTTGTGCCTGTCATCCGTGATGCGGATCGCTTGTCGTTTGCCGCCATCGAGACCGCTATCCGCGATTACGCCAAACAGACCGAAGATGGCAAACTTTCGATTGAGTCGCTGATGGGTGGGACGTTCACCATCACCAACGGCGGCGTCTTTGGTTCGATGATGAGCACGCCGATTCTCAATCCGCCCCAGGTCGGCATTCTGGGTCTGCACGCCATTAAGGAGCGCGCTGTGGTGGTCAACGGCGAAATCGTCATCCGCCCGATGATGTATGTGGCGCTGTCCTACGATCATCGCATCGTAGATGGTCGTGAAGCGGTGCAGTTCCTCGTCAGGGTCAAAGAACTGATCGAAGACCCGGAAACGCTGCTGCTGGAAGGCTAACAGACTGCCGATGGTGGCCTGGCGGGTGTGTTCAGGAAACTGGCACACCCATGCGGTTTGCTGTCAGCGCAGGACTGATGGACTGATGGACTATACCGTTGATGAAATCATGTCGGTATGCATCGCGCGGCAGGTGGTCGATGGCGAAGTGCTGGCGCAGGGCATCAATACCCCGCTGGTGATGGCGGGGTTTATTCTGGCCAAACTCACCCACGCCCCAACCGCGCGCTTCGCCTCTGCGATTGGCCAGGGCATCGTCCAGGACTGGAGTCCGCTCAGCGTTGGGCGTGCTGAGGATCACTGGCTGGAAAAAGGGCTGTTCCACGCTGGTTTTGCGGTGGCCGCGGCGGAGCTGCTTCCTAAGTACAACCCAAAGGAATTCTTTCGACCTGCACAGGTGGATGCTTCTGGCTGCTTTAACAACATCGCTTTCAACCGTCCAAAGCTCAGGCTGCCAGGTTCCGGGGGCATCCCGGATGTCACCACTTATTCTGATCGTATTTACCTCTATGTGCCGCGTCACTCGCCGGCAGTCTTCGTGAGGAAGCTGGATTACCTCAGTGGGTTAGGTCACGTGGCGGGCCGTGTGCGGGGGCGTGGCGTGAATTATCTGGTTAGCGAACTGGGCCAGTTTGACTGGACAGATGAGGGGAAGATGCGGCTAACCAGCATACACCCGGGTGCCAGCCTGGAACAGATCACCCGGAAAACCGGGTTTCCGCTGGAACGCGCGCTAGAGCTTACCGCAACGCCGCCCCCCACCGCCGAAGAAATCCGCCTTCTGCGTGAGGTCATCGATCCGCTCAACGTCCGTAAGCTTGAAACGCTGGGCGGAAGCGCGCGCAAAACCCTGCTGCGCGAGATCCTGGCCTGCGAAGGGACGCTTTAGCTGCCCTTCGTCCACTCGCGTATCGTGAGGAACCGATCTGCAGGCGCACCGATGAACCCAAGCTGAACGCCATCAACCTCCAGCGCCAGGGCATAGCTGTACAGCGGATAATACAGAGGGATGGCGATGGCCTGGCGCACGAACTCCATCTGAAAATCTCGGTACCTGGCCATGCGGCTCAGGTTGTTCGGATCACGCCGCGCGTCTTCCAGCAGTTGGCTGATGTCCCTGTCGTTGACACCGCCATAATTGCGCCCTTCCGGGTACTGACCTTCGTGCCAGAAATCGTACACGTCTGGATCAGCACTGCCCTCTTTAGAGATTTCGACCAGCGCAGCCTGGAAGTCATGCGCGGTGAGGCGCGCCTCATACGCCGTCATATCGACTGCCTCAACCGTCACCTGAACATTGAGCTGTCCCCATTGGGCCGCGATTTCCTGCGCCACGCTGACCAGTGATGCGTCATCAGGGGTGAGGATTGTGAACGCAAACAGGCCAGAGGGCGTTACTTCAGGGGTGGCATTGGGATCCTCGGTAGCGTCTGGCTGTGGCAGACGCGCGCTGGCCAACAGATTGTTAGCCTGTTCGATGCTGTACGCAGGCCAGGGGAGCTGCGGTTGGTAGGCCCACGATCCCGGCAGCATGGGGCTGTCTGCACGCACCGCGACATTCAACAGATGGCGCTCAATAATCGAATCGCGGCGCAGCCCGGTCTCAAGCGCCAGACGAACGCGCTGTTCGCGGAAGACCGGCAGCGCATCGTCCTCCCAGTTAAACAACAGCATCCCTATCGTGGGCTCAATCCCGTTGCGGATCTTGATCGTTCCGCTGCGCGCGCTTTGCAGCAGCGGCTGGCGATCTGACCTGCCGCGTCCCGCCAGCGCATCGACCTCGCCGCTTTGCAGCGCTGTCAGCGCGGATTCAAACGTGTCGTACAACACAAAGCGCACACGACCCAGCGCGAAACCCGTGCGGCCTTCAACGCGCTGACGGTACACCGGGGCCACGCGCAAATCCACTGCGCGGATTATCCCGCTTTCGTCCACGCGCAGCGCTTCCAGTTGGTACGATCCGGTGCCGATAGGCGAAAGGTTAAAGGGGTGCGTGGTCAGTGCCGCCGCCGCAGTCCCCTGCAGAACGTGTGCTGGCAGAATGCCGATGCGCAGCGCTTCCAGAAAGCTGCCCAGCGGTTGGGAAAGCCTGAAGCGTATCAGATGTTCACCGAGGACATCGGTTTCGACCGTCCGCCAGAAGCTGCCCAGGGCTTCTGGGCCTGGGAAATCTGGTGAACGCAGCAGGGCCATCGTAAAGGCGACATCTGCTGAGGTGAACGGGACACCGTCCTGCCACAGGATGCCGCTGCGCAGCGTCACGACATATTCCATCCCATCGGATGCGATGATCCAATTTTCTGCCAGAGCGCCAACGGGTTCTCCGAATTCGTTAATCGTCGTCAGTCCCTCGAAGATCAGGGATGTGATATCGGCGTCCACAGGGTTGAAACCTACCAACAGCGGATTCAGGCGGTAGACCCTGCCTACCAGGGCTTCGCTGAATGTGACAACACCATCTGTACTGGGTTCCGGTGTCATGCCTGGGAGAGGGGCGGCGGGGCTTACTGCGACTGTTGTTGCTGCCGGTGCTGTGGCGGGTGTGCCGGTGCTCACTGGCCGGGCAGATGCGGTAGGCTGTGGCATGACCTCCGGTACCCCCACCTGGCGCGAAAGATAGACAGCGACAAATAAGCTGGCAGCAGCGACCAGCGCAAGTAGCGGCCAGCGGAGTCCTCGCAGCATAGGGTTATCCTCGCATCAGAAACAGAAAAAGGCGCTCACCCGCGCGGTGAAACGCCTGCAAAAGGGTTCGGAACGATCCGGTTCAAACGGGCTTACTCGTGCGTGATAACCGCCAGAATGCAGATCACGAAGAATGCGAAGGACAGGCTCACCGTTACCTGGAAGAGTGTTTTTTCCAGGCCGCGCCGTGTGCGCGTCAGGTTACTTCCCATATCACCCAGCAGATCCTGACCGCCCTTGATTTGCAGCATGATGAGTCCAATCATCAGCACGGAAATCAGAATTGTTGCGATTTGGAATGCGACATCCATTGCTTGTACCTCTGCGGTTAGAACTACCGCGACCGACTAACGAAACGGAAGGCAGTATAGCACGTTGCATAAGGGTTGCACAGACAAAAAACGCGGGGCTCACTCTCGCCCCGCGTTTGTGGTGCCTTGCTGTGTGGTCAGGCGTGGCAGCCAGGTGTGTTACCCGAACTTAGGCTACAGGTCAAATGCGCTTGTATAGGCACGATGCATCGTGCCCTTCGGACAATGACCTATGGATAGACCAACGCCGTCACCCACTGTCTTGATTTTTTCATTAGTTGTCGATCGCGGAGTTCAGATATTCGATAGCGGCTTCCAACTGCGGGTCGGCATCCGGGTTGGCCTCACGTTCTTCAACCGTCCATTCGACCGCGATATCGGGCGTGACACCGATCTCGTGAATCCATTCACCAGAGGGGCGCACCCAGCGCGCAACCGTGAGGCGTACCCCACCGCCGTTCACCAGGTCATGCTGCTGCTGCACGGTTCCCTTACCGAATGTGACGGTACCCACAAGCGTGGCGGCTTCGGCATCCTGCCAGGCGGCTGCAACCAGTTCAGAGGCGCTTGCACTGCGTTCATCCACCAGCAGCACAACTGGAATCGTCAGGCCGACTTCAGTTCCATTGGCACGGAAGATTTGGCTGGTTTCGTCACCAAATTCCTCGGTCAGGATCATGGTGTCGGTGGGCAGCAGGATGCTGGCAATATCGACCGCGCTGCTAAGCAGACCGCCGGGGTTGTTGCGGAAGTCAATAATGAGGCCGTCAAGGTTCTGCGCGTCGATTTCTGCCAGTGCCTGGTCGATCTGTTCCCTGGCATTGGCGGTGAACTGCGTCAGTTCAACGTAGCCGATGTTCTCATTGATGACACGCGACGTGACGTTCTGGATTTCGATACGGGCGCGAATGACCGAGAAGGTCACGATTTCTTCACCGCGCCGCATTTCCAGCGCCACGGTGGTGCCAGCAGGGCCACGAACACGGGAAACCAGTTCAAGGGTGGTGAAACCTGCCACATCTTCACCATTCACTGTGATGAAGATATCTCCCTCGCGCAAACCCGCGGCCTCGGCAGGCGTGCCTTCCAGCACGTTCACGATCCCGATTTCCTGGGTCTCTTCGTTGAGGCTGACGACTGCGCCAATGCCCTCAATTTCGCCGGAGAGGTTGGCGTCTACAAAAGCAAAGAACTCCGGTTCAATATAGCCGCTGTACTGATCTTCGAGCGCGTCGATCATGCCCTGAATCGCACCGTTGACGATCGCATCGGTCTCGACATCGTCAATGTAAATTTTGTCGATCAGGTTGTACACTTCCCAGAATGGGGCGAAGGTTTCTTCTGCATTGGCCGGTGGTTCGGTGTTGGCATTCGTTTGCTGGGCCAGTGTTTGTGTGTGCAGTGTACCTACCGCGAAACCACCGGCAAATACTGCAACCAGCAGCAGCAGCAGCAGCAGGTGCCGTCCCCGCTGAACAAGACCATCCACGAGAGTCATAACAATATTCTCCACTGTGTCAGTTACGGAATGGGGTAAACATACATACCGATAATGCGCGGACCCACAAGCGTCCCATTATCCTTGTACATGTGACAGTGTATTTCATGCCAAAGCAATAAGTCAAGGACAGTGAACAGTACCCACCCCCCACAGTTTCCCGCAACCCCGAAACGGCGCAGCCTTGGCATTGTGGCGCTGCGGTAAGGCTGTGAGAATGGTGAGAAGTTTGCCCTATGGCCCAGGATTCTTCCCGTAAGTTAAATTAGAGTTGGGATACGCAGAAAAACCCGTTAAAATGACAGATATAGGCAGCCTGGCGTGTGCTTGAGTGATTGGAATTCGGATACCTCAAACGACGATACAGGCAGCGATCCAGGCAGCACACGCATGGAGAATGACCCTTGATTGACGCAAAGACATTACGCGCGTACTGTAGCAGAAAGCATGGAGC
>CAZQIJ010000070.1:0-14037 GCA_964592955.1 uncultured Anaerolineaceae bacterium | reverse complement strand
CGCGCCAGGCACCAGTACGCCCGCGCCAGGCACCGATACGCCCGCGCCAGGCACCAGTACGCCCGCGCCAGGCACCAGTACGCCCGCGCCAGGCACCGATACGCCCGCGCCAGGCACCGATACGCCAGTGCCAGAAACCAGCACGCCCGTGCCGCCCACCCATACGCACACCGCCACCCTGACCGCAACCCTGCTCCCGCCCGGACTCGTGGAGCTGCTGGCCAACGGCGGTTTTGAAGTGGACGCGGATGCAAACAAACAGCCCGACGGCTGGACAGTGGCCAATAAGTCCCGCGACCGGCTGAAGTGCAATTCAGAGACAACCCTGTTTTCGTTCCGGGGCGCGTGCGCGTATCGCTTTCAGGGCAGGCCCAACGAAGACGCACGCCTGAACCAGTTCCCGGTCATTAGCGGGGTGACGCTGGAAGGCGGTGAACACTTCAGCGCCAGCGTGCAGTACCGCACCAACGCGGTTAACCCGCGCCTGCGCCTGAAGCTCAAGGTCTTCTACCTGGGGGACGCGCTGCCTGTGGGCAAGGCAAAGTTCACGATCAACACCCAGGCGGCAGCCTACACCCTGGTCACGCTGCCAGATTACGCGGTGGTGGGTGCGGTGGAGCGCGTTAAGTTCCAGTTCCAGAACCACGCGACCAGCGGCAAGGTCTATGTGGACGACGCCAGCCTGATCTACGATCCAAACGAGTAGCGGTGCGGCAGGATTGCGCTGTGCCCGGTGTGGGCGGTTCGTGCGTGGACCGCCCCTGCGAAAGACGGATTATTCTGCCGGAACAGGCGCAGTGACGCTGGCCAAGCGGGTCAGGGCGCACGCATCACCGCGTGCAGCAGCGCCGTAAGCTCTGCGCGAAAGTCGAAGCGCGGCAGCCCTGGCTCGCTATCGTAGACCGCGCGCGACGCAGCCGATGGATACGCCAGGCCATCCAGCCCGGCAATGATGACGTAGAAGCGCAGCAGCAGCCTTGCGCCGCCGCCCTCCGCCAGGCCCAGCCGTGCTTCCAGCAGCGCCCCATGCGCCGCGAGCTGCGCAAACAGCCACAGTTTGTTTTCGCGGGCGCGTTCAACCGAAATGTTGTGCTCAAACAGGACCGCCGCCAGCGCCAGCAGCCGCGTCAGTTCCGGGCGCTGCACCATGCTTTCCACCATCCAGGCGATGACCGCATCGGTATCGCCCTGGGTTGTGGCGTCCAGCGCCGCGCTGAAGGCTGCAAACCAGGCCGCCAGCGCACGCTCGAACAGCGACAGAAACAGGTCTTCCTTGGTGCCAAAGTACAAGTAGACGGTGCCTTTGGCCAGCCCTGCGTGCTGCGCGACCTCGCTCATGTTGATGTCTATGAAGTGTTTGTGCAGCATCAGGCGCTGGGCCGCCTCGATGATTTTCGCCTCGCGCTGGTGTTTTTCGTCTTCGCTCGTGGCACGCTTGAATGCGGTCATAATCCGTAGGTCCGTTCTCTGTGCTTTTTAATGACCGGTGGTCATTTTGCCTCTTGACGTACTGACCACCGGTCAGTTACACTGTCAGTATATCAAATGACCGGCAGTCAGTAAAGCGAGAGGATCACAACAGTGGCTAACTGGACAGAACAGAACATCCCGGATCAAACGGGGCGCATCATCATCGTCACCGGAGCCAACAGCGGCCTGGGGCAGTACACCACGCAAATTCTGGCAGGCAAAGGCGCGCACGTCATTATGGCCAGCCGCAGCCTGCCGAAGGCGGAAGCGGCCCGCAGCGCGATCCTGGCGAAAGTCCCCACGGCCAGCCTGGAAATTATCCCGCTGGATCTGGCCGACCTGGACTCTGTGGCGCAGTTCGCGCAGACGTACAAGGCGCGCCACGCGCGGGTGGACGTGCTGTATAACAACGCGGGGCTGATGGCCATCCCGCGCAGCGAGACCAAGCAGGGTTTTGAAACGCAGTTTGGCGTGAACCATCTGGGGCATTTCGCGCTGACCGGCCACCTGATCGAGCGCATGGCCAACGTGCCCGGCAGCCGCATCGTCACCCTCAGCAGCACCGCCGCCTGGATCGGCAGCATTCACTTCGACGATATCAACCTCACGCGCAATTACTCCCGTTATGGCGCATATGGCCAGGCCAAGCTTGCCAACCTGCTCTTTGCGCGCGAGCTTCAGCGCCGCCTGGCTGCCGCCAACGCGCAGACGATCAGCCTCGCGGCGCAGCCCGGATTCGTCCTCACGGAACTTCAGACGCGCGCGCACACCGAATCCAACGCGGGGCTGGAAGGCTTCTTCTATGAGCGCATGGGGCCGCTGCTGGCGCAGCCGCTGGAGGTGGGCACGCTGCCGCAGCTTTACGCAGGCACCGCGCCGGATGTTCAGCCCGGCGGCTTCTACAGCCCGGCGCGTTTCTACGTCTTCGGCGGTCCGGCGCTCATCGGCGGGCCGCGTGGCGGCCATGATGTGGATGCCGCGCGCCGCCTGTGGGAGGTCAGCGAGGCGATGACCGGCGTGCGTTATGAGGCGCTGAGGGCGGCACAGTCCGCGGTGGCGTGAGGGCGGATGATCGCCCCGGCAGACGTGACCGCCGCAACCGGTCGGTGGGGGTGCCTGGCATCGCCCCTGCTAGGACCGGTTGTGGCGCTTGTCGTTCAGCAGTGCGTCCAGCGAGAGCGCCTCGCCATCGCCGCGCAGATCCTCGGTCAGCCGCTGTTTGAGCGCGGCGCGGTCGTCGTCATCCAGCAGGCGCAGCAGCAGCTCTGTGCGTGAATCCCCCCCGGCCAGTCCGCCACGCTTTGATTTTTCGGCGGCCTGGTCTGCTTCGCTGCCGCCAAAGCGCCACACAATGCCACTCGAAACCAGCGCGGCGAACGCGAAGACCACCGCCAGCAGAAACTCCAGGATCTCGACCGATCCGCTCCACAGCATGACGCTCATTATGACGCCAACGACGCTCCAAATGATCAGGGTTGCCAACACGCGCCGGTCACCCATTGTGGTTTTCTCCTGTGTTTGTCGATTACGGTCTATACGCAGTTCACGCCGCAGGGTTGCGGGCGCTGCCTACTGGCTCCCGATCTGATCCTGGCTGTTCAGGTAGCTGATGAGATCGGCGAGGTCCTGGTAGCTCAGGCTGTCCTGGAAGATGGGCGGCATGATGGGCGAATAGCCCTCCACGACGTGCAGCGCCGGCATGAGGATGCTTTCTGCCGCGTAACGCTCGAACGTGTAGCCAGCAAACTGCGCTTCCTGCTGGTGGATTTCGTCCCAGCGCGTCCAGGTGCCTTCGGTGGGGGGAGCCTGCACGCCGCCCGCATGACAGGCCGCGCAGCCCAGCATCAGCGATCCACTGGTGGGCAGTTCGGTGCCGTTGTAGAGGAGCTGGCCGCGCAGGGGGTCGCCAGACAGCGTCTCCAGCACGGTCATGACGCGATCCAGGTCCGCGCCGCCGATGACGAGCGAATCGATATTCGGGGGGATGTAACCACATTGGAGCGCGATTTCCTGGTAGGCGGCACCCACTGCATACATCGCGCCGAGCGCGGCGTCGCGGTCGGTGGCCACGTCGTCCGGGAAGGTCGCCAGCCGCGCGGCAAGCGCCGCCTGAAGTTCGGTCAGCCGCGCGCAGTCAAAGACTTCGGGCGTGGCTTCCGGGGTGAGCACGGGCGCGGAGTCCTGCGCCAGCGCCCCTACGGCCAGCAGCAGCAGCCCGCCCACAAACAGCAGCATGTATGTATACACAGGGCGTCGTCCCATTGTTTTCCGGTACTCCTCGTCACAGTATGCAGACGAGTCTAATCGCTTTTGGCAGGAGTACAAGCGGCGGTTGGGGACGGGTAATCCCTACGTTGATAGCGCCTCAGCCCCGTGATGCGCGTGAAGCCTGATCCGGTCGGCAGTATCCCCGCAGCCCGTGTCGAAGCCTGACGCAGGTTGAGCAGGACGCGCGCACGCACTGCGAACCACGACGGCGCACATTGCCGCGCGCGCGCCTCATCAGGTACAATGCCGTCTGATTGGTCAACCGACACAGAATGGGCAAACCGGATGTTGAAACGCGCTGTCGTCTTACTGCTGCTCATTGGGCTGCCATACCGCCTGTCCTTCACGCTGGCACAGGCCACAGACACACCGCCGCCGCTGACCGTCCCGGATCTGACCGGGCTGGGTGTGCCCAGCGCCAGCGCCACCCTCAACGCTGCCGGGCTGCGCCTGGGAGACATCACCCCTGCCGAAAGCGGTGGCGCGGTGAACAGCATCATCGCGCAGAACCCCGCCGCCGGAAGCGCCACGCGCGCAGGGGAAACGGTCAGCGTTACGGTGGTGCGCCCGCCCAATGTGCGGCTGATTTATGACGGCAACGACATCACGCTGCTGAACATGACCGATGCGGAATTATCGCTTCAGCGCGTGCGTTTCTCCGCAGCCGCTGCGACCTTCGACGCGGCGCGCTTCGGCAGGTTCGCGCTGGCGTCGCGCTACTGTTTTCAGGCCTGGTCTGACCCCACGCGCACCGCGCACAAGGATGTGCCCGGCTGTACGTCTATCCGCACGTTTCTGAACACCCTCAGCACAGACGAATACTTCTGGAACGCGGCAGGGACGCCCTTCACGGTGGTGCAGGATGGCCTGGTGCGGGCGCAGTGCCCACCCGCGGAACTGCTGGATTCGACGCTGACGTGTGAGGTGTTCGTCACTGAGGACGATCTCAGCCCGTCGATTTTGTTCGAGTATACCCAGGACTGGCTGCTGGTGGTCAATCCGGCTGATGCGCGCTGGCTGCCGCTGGACCGGCTGCGCATCGCCGCGCCCGGTGTGGATCCCAGCGACGCCGCCCGCCTGGATGACCGGTCACAGTACACCCCGCTGGCCGCGGCGGCGGATCCCACGCTGCTTGCGCCCGGCCAATGCACGTTCTACAGCGGCGGCAGCCTGCCAGACGACATCGCCTGCACCGTCACCGCGCGGGCAGACGTGGGCGCGTTCTGGCTGAACGGCTTCGCGCCGCAGGATTACGCCGGGACCGTGCAGTGCCCGCCGCCCATCGCCGACCGTGTATCGCTGTGCCTGCTGGGACGTTAGGGCGGGTGCGTGGTTGTGCAGCGTTCGTGCTTTCCCGTCATCTCCGCTACCCGCTTCTCCCCGCCGCTCAGATTAATCGTGTCGCGGCACCAGCCATGCTACACTGAGAGGCGGGGGCGTGCGCGGCATACGGATTCGGATCTGATGCGCCGCGCGGCTGTTCCCCGTGTACACATGTTGTGACCACCTTACCAAGGAGTAATCGTGATATGCCTGTGCATCACATGGGCCGATTTCTGCTGATCGTCCTGCTGCTCAGCGTTGGGCTGTGGCCTGCGCTGGCTCAGGAAGACCTCACGCTTGTCCCCTACGAAAGCCAGTTCGGGTTCAGCGGCGTTTATCCAGACGGCTGGACAGAGGCCGCGCCCGGCACGTTTGCGCGCGACGCGACCACCGTCCTTATTCAGCAGGCCGCCCCCATGACCGCTGCTGACTTTGGCGCGCTGCTCGTCCAGCAGCTTGGGCTGGGTGCGCTGCCTGAACCGTCGGACGGCATCAGCACCGCTGCCCTCACCTGGACGGTGTACGATGTGGAGGCGGTCGAAGGTCCGTCTGGCACGTTTTCTGCCGCCATCGCTGTCGCGGACGGCGAACAGGGCTATGTGGTGGTGCTGCTGGCCACGCCAGACGCATTCGCCGCGCTGCGCGAAACCGTGTTCGTCCCGGCGGTGACCGCCATCCTCCCGGCAGGGGCAGGGGCAGGCGCGACCGCCGAAGCCACCGCAGACGGCGAAGCCGCGGCTGCCAGCATCTACCAGAGCGCAGATGGGCTGTTCAGCGTGCCGGTGCCCACCAACTGGACCGTGACGGAAGGCGAAGCTTATGGCCTGATCACCGACCCGGAAGGGCTGATCAGCGTCCATGTGCTGGCGGTGGAGAGCGACGATCCCGCGCAGGCCGTCGATGATGCCTTCCGCCGCCTGATCCCGAACTTTGACCTGGCGCTGGACGATGCAGACATCCTGGAACCGCCGTCATCGGCGGGTGTGGAGCGCACCGTCGTCGTAACGTATGATTCGGGCGAAGATGCGGAAGTCGTCTACCAGGGTTTCGCGCAGGTGGTGGCGGGCCGCGCGTATCTCACGCTCTACAGCGGCGATCTGGCCGCCATCCTCCGCCGCCAGGCACAGGCCAACACCATCGTCACGGGGCTGGAGATCAGCGCGCTGGAGACGGTCGATCTCAGCGGGGTGATGCCCGCGCCGGTCGATGACGCCGTCATCGCGCAACTGGAAAGCTTCATCAACGACATCCTGCCCGTTGCAGAGGTGCCGGGCATGACGGTGGCCATCGTCCAGGACGGCGCGGTGGTCTATGAACAGGGTTTCGGCGTGCGCGCGCTGGGCAGCAGCGAACCGGTGACGCCAGAAACGCTCTTCATGATCGGCAGCACCACCAAGACCTTCACCACGCTCTACCTGGCGCAGCTTGTGGATCGCGGCATCCTCACCTGGGATACGCCGGTGGTGGAGATCCTGCCGGATTTCGCGCTGGCGGACCCGGAAATCACGGCGCAGATCACCGTGCGCAACCTGGTGTGCGCGTGTTCTGGCGTGCCGCGCCGCGACCTGGAGCTGATCTTTAATGCCAGCGAACTGTCAGGCGCGGATGTGATCGCGTCGCTGTCCACATTCCAGGTCTTCACGGATTTCGGCGAGGCGTTCCAGTACAGCAACCAGCTTGTGGCGATGGGCGGTTATGCGGGCGCGCTGGCCAACGGTGCCAGCGTGGATACGGTCTACAGCCGCTATGTGGCGGATGTGGAGGCGCTGATCCTTGAACCGCTGGGCATGGTAAACACCACGTTCGATTTTGACGCCGCAAGCGCCAGCGGGCTGGCTGCCACCCCGCACGGCGTGAACCTGGGGTTTGTGTACTACCCGCTGGATCTCGGCCTGGAGTCGTTTGTGACGCCTATCGCGCCTGCGGGTGCGCTGTGGTCCAACGTGCAGGATCTGAGCCGCTATATGCTGATGGAAATGCGCGAGGGCATCGCGCCAGACGGGACGCGCCTGGTCTCTGAAGAAAACCTGCGCGAAACGTGGCAGCCCCAGGTGAGCGTCACGGCAGAGATGCGCTATGGCCTGGGCTGGTTCGTGGACGCCTATAAGGGGCAGCGGCTGCTGCAGCACGGCGGCAACACCTTCGGTTTCACGTCAGATTTCGCCTTCCTGCCGGACTCTGACCTCGGTATCGTGGTGCTGACCAACGCCAGCGGGGCCAACATCGTTACATCTGCGGTGCGCACACGCCTGTTTGAACTGGTCTTTGACCAGGAGGCGGACACGGTGCGCGGTTTTGAATTTGCCACACAGCAGGGCGAAGCGGCCATCGCTGGCTCCCGCTTCACGCCAGACTACGATACCAGCCTGCTGGCGGACTATGTGGGCAGTTACACCAACCCGGCGCTGGGTGCGCTGACGCTGACGGTGAGCGAGAGCGGGGCGCTGACCGTGGACGTGGGCGAATTTGCCGCGCCGCTGTGGGCGAGCCTGGCGGAAGATGGCACCGTGGACGCCTATCTGCTGGCAAGCGCGCCGCTTACCGGCGTCCCCCTGGAATTCACGCTGGCGGAAGACGGCACGCCGCAGATCACGCTTGACGTGGTGACCGACACATACCTCTTTACGCCGACACCGTAATCGTACCTGCTCAGGTATCCTTGCCCCCTTCGCACCTCAGTAGGCGAATGGGGCGGGGGAGATGAGAGGAACGAAAAAGCCCAGCAGAACCGACCAGGGTAATTCGCCAGAGTGCGGCCGTCAGGTTGTGCGGCGGTACGGGTGGGGGCAAAACAGCCCCCACCTTTAATTTCCCTTGAGCGCGGCCAGGGCCGCCAGCGCCCGCGCGCGCCCCGCCTCCAGATCCACGATGCGCGGCGCATAGTCACGCGGGGGGGTGGGCATCGTCCAGGGGGCGTGGATGTATGCGTCCGGCACGTCGTGCAGTTCCATGACCCACTGGCGCACATATCTGCCGTCCGGGTCGAACTGCTCCCCCTGCGCGATGGGGTTGAAGATGCGAAAGTAGGGCTGGGCGTCTGTGCCGGTACCGGCGGACCACTGCCACCCGCCGTTATTGGCTGCCGGATCGCCATCAATGAGCCAGTCCATGAAGACGCGCTGCCCCTCCGACCAGTGAATCAGCAGGTGCTTGCACAGAAAACTGGCCACGATCATCCGGGCGCGGTTGTGCATCCAGCCGATGGCCTGAAGCTGACGCATGGCCGCATCCACCACCGGGTAACCGGTGCGCCCTTCCCGCCAGGCGTCCAGCTCCGCGGGGGCGGTGCGCCAGGCCAGCGCGTCGAACTTCGGCTGGAAGTTGCGCGTGAGCACGTGCGGGAAGTGGTAGAGGATGTGGGTGTAGAACTCGTGCCAGATGATTTCGCTCATCCACACCTCTACGGACTCTCTGGCGCTGGCATCTGGCGCATCTGCATAAGCCTGCGCCGCCCGTGCGCGGATCTCGCGAAGCGACAGCATCCCAAAACGGATGTAGGGCGAGAGTGCAGAGGTGCCGGTCCGCGGATCATCGTCCGGGCTGCCGAGCAGGTTGCGCGCCGTGCGGTAGGTATAGACCGGCCCCGCCATAAACCGCGCGAGGCGCGGCAGCGCGTCTGCTGCTGGCGGCACGTCGATGGTGCGGGGCGGCACCGGCAATGTGCCGTAATCTGCCAGCGGGAAAAAGTCTGACGGTGCAAGCGGGCGGGTGGGGTGCGCTTCGGCTTTGGGCAGCGTTTGCCACTTCTTCCTGAAGGGCGTATACACGGTATACACGCCGTCGGTTTGGGTGCGGATGTCTTCCGGCGCGACCAGCAAGCGGTCATCAAAGCAGTGGGTGGGCAGCGCGGCGCGGATGGCGTCATCGCGGCGGCGGGCGTAGGGGGTGTAATCGCGGTTGAAGCAGACGTGTGTCGCGCCGGTTTCGGCCATCAGCTCGCGCAGGCGCGCCAGCGGGTCGCCGCGCCGCAGCGCCAGCCTACCGCCCGCCTGGCGCAGGTGGTGATCCAGGGTGTGCAGGCCGTCAATGAGAAACTTCCAGCGCGGCGCGCCGCCCTGAATGGCGTCGTCCACAATAAACAGCGCGATAAGCGGCTGACCAGACGCCAGCGCCGCGTCCAGGGCGCGGTGATCATGCAGGCGCAGGTCGCGCCGAAACCAGACAATCACAGGTGGGGTAGACATGCCAACAAGCTCCATTCGTCACGTTCTGGCACCTACAGCAGCGCGCGCTGCCAGGTCCCACGATGATAAAACGACTCTGCGCGCCTGTATATGCACATGCAGAGCGTGGGGTGAATGTTGGCGGAGAAGGGCGCAGTTCGGGCATTGCAGCAGCCGTGCGCCAGCGCACCCGGCTTTACCGGCTGCGAACGCCACCTGCCGGGGATCATGTGATCCCCGGCAGTTTCGCTGCGCCTAAGGCACGATCCCGAAGGGGCTGCGCGTTTGCAGATCCGGGCCGCCGCCATGATTATCCGGGACGGTATCGAAAGCCATGATGCTGATCTCAAGCATGGTCAGCCCGGTGTCTGGCACGACGAACGTGGTCGATCCCTGTGGCCGCAGGTCGCCGAGGCTGATGTTCGGGACGCTGCCGCCGTCCGTGATAAGCCCCAGGCGCACCACCGCCGCGCCTGTGATGTTCCATGTCAGCGTGATTGTATCGCCCACGCGCCCCTCGATGGGCGACACCGTGAACGTCTCGATCTGCAGTTCCGATGTGGCGTCCGTCGGTGTCATGGAGGGCAGCGGTATGGGTGTGGTGGGGGCAGGCGTGGCCATGCCTGGGCTGTCGTCTGCCAGCACAGGAAGCGCGCTGCACGCCCCCAGCAGATTCACATCCTGGCCAGAAACCCACCCGCTCGCGTCTGTCCCCCTGCCCTCCCCCGGCACCTGGTACCAGTCCGTGGCCGCCTGCGCCGCAACCGAGAGCTGGGTGAAGGGGGCGACGGCCACAATCACCGCGCTGGTGGCATCCGGGCGGCTGTAAACCGAAACCGGGGTAAGCCCGGCGGCGATGCCCACGCAGGACGCAGACGGACTCTGAAGCATCCAGTCGCACGCGCCGCCGGTCACCACGTCCGCGCGGCTGATCCACAAGCCGCCGCGCTGGAGCCTCAGCCATTCTCCGCCGTCATAGGCCGTCACGCGGATCGACTCTTCGGCGCGCAGTGCGTCCACGATCGCGCCACCCGGCACGGTCCACAGCGGCACGTCAACGCCGGTGGCGCTGCTGGCATAGCAGTAGCTGCCTGCGGACGGCGCGAGCGTGATGGTTGTGGGTTCAGGCGTGGGGTCGCCCTGTGTGGGCAGCGGCGCAGTGGGCGGCTCGGTATCTGCCGGGGTGAAGGATGGCGTGATGGTGTGGGTGGGCGTGGATGTGATGCGCGTGCGCGACGGTACAAGCGTGGGCACCGCTGTGCGGTCTGGCGTGGCAGAGGCCGTGGCAGAGGCCGTGCCCAGCAGCGCGATTGCTGACGCCGGATTCTGGTCTGTATTGTACCGCGCTGCCAGCGCCACAATCCCGCCGATGACGAACAGCGCCAGGACCGCAGCCAGCGTGACCCTGCTGCTGGCCGGTGCGCGGCGTGCGCGCCGCATCACCATCGTGAACGACTCTGTGGCAGCGCTGGGCTGGACGAGGCGCGGCCCGTTCATGCGGGCCCGCACCGTCGCCGAAAGCGGCGGCAGGTAATAGCCCCATTCGGTGGCGGCCACATAGGTGGCATCTGCCACCATGCGCCATTCTTCCAGCGCCTGGCGGCACGCGGTGCAGCGCGCCAGATGCGCTTCCAGCCCCTGGATTTCATCCGGCGGCAGCGTTCGGTTCAGGTAAAAGGGAATGCGTTCTTCCCACTGCTTATGCATCGTGTTCCTCCCCCATGAGCTGCAGCACACGCCGCAGCGCTTCTTTGGCGCGGTGCAGGCGGCTCTTCACGGTGCCAGGGCTGATCTCCAGCACCTCTGCCACCTCTGCACCAGAAAGCTGGTGGTAGAACACCAGCACGAGGATTTCCCGGTGCTGTTGCGGCAGCCTGCTGATGGCGTCGCGCAGGATTTTCTGCTGGTTGTGGCGTTCCACTTTTTCCAGTGGGCTGGTATCGCTGCCGAAGACGTTTTCGTCCAGCGGCACGATGTTGGGCGACGCGCGCCGACGTGTGTTCAGTGCCCGGTTGCGCGCGATGGCCAGCAGCCAGGTGCGCACCTTGCTTTCGCCGCGAAAACGGTCTGCGTGTTCCCACACCGCCAGCATCACATCCTGTAGCACTTCTTCGGCGGTGTGGTGGTTGCCCAGGAAGGCATAAAGATAGCTGAGCAGGGCCCGCCCATGACGGTTATACAGTTCGTCCAGGGCCGCGCTGTCTCCGCCTGCGATGGCGCGTATAAGCCCGGCGTCGGGATCCGGCGGACGCGGCTCCTGCGCTGTTTGTGGTTCTAACGGGAAGGTAAGTAAATTCAACATCTGGTGGGCGCGCTCCTTTCCTGTAACGCTGTTCCAGACAAAAACTTGCCACCGATCCGGGCGGACGGGGACATCGCCCCGCCCCTACACAGGATTGATTGTTTTCTTGGAACAGCCTATGAAACAGACACCGTTTCTGCGCCAGAAGTTCCACGCGCGCAACTACTCAGGTAGGTTCTGAGCGTGAAGCCCTCATCCGCCGTGCCCGCTTCTCGCACTGAGGCTGTTCCACACAAAAACCTGCCACCGACCTGGGGCGCGCTGCCGGTCCGTATAAACTGCCCGCCATTTTCGTGTACTATTTTGTGGCGAATGGCTGAGAAGTTGCTATTATTGTTAAGCATCCATGCAAATAGGAGGAGAACGTTAACATGAAGAGACTTTTCGCAGCGCTTGTGGTGATGCTGGCCGCCATGATGGCTACCGCGCAGGAAACAGACCTGCCAAACCTGGAAGGGCGCGTGATCACGGTCGCCGTAGAGAATGCGTACCCGCCGTTTAACTTCCTGGACGATGACGGTAACCCGGTCGGCTGGGATTATGACACCATCGACGAAATCTGCGAACGCCTGAACTGCGTGCCGGAATATGTTGAAACCTCGTGGGATGGCATGATTCTGGCCGTCTCTAACGGGGAATATGACATGGCCGCCGACGGCATCACCATCACCGAAGAACGGCGCGAGCTGGTGGATTTCAGCGATGGGTTCATCGCGCTGGAACAGGTGCTGCTGGGGCGCATTGATGAAGAGCGCTGGGACAGCGTTGAAGATTTCCAGGCCAACGAGGGGCTGATCGTGGGTACGCAGCCCGGCACCACCAACTATGAAGTGGCCGTGCAGCTCTTCGGCGAAGATCGCATCATCACCTATGATACATTCCCCATCACCGTGCAGGCGCTCATCGCCGGTGACCTGGACGCCGTGATTATGGACGACGTGGCCGGGATCGGTTATGTGGGCGAAAATGCAGACCTGATCCGCATTATCGGCGACGGGCTGACCTCCGGCGAAGAACTGGGCTTCATCTTCCCGAAAGGGTCTGACCTGGTGGAACCGGTGAATGCGGCGCTGGACTCTATGCGCGCAGACGGCACGCTGGATCGCTATACCCGCCGCTGGTTCTCGCCCGCGCCCATCCTGCCGGATCTGGAAGGCCGCGTGATTGAGGTGGCCGTTGAAAATGCCTACCCGCCGTTTAACTATCTGGACGAAAACGGCACGCCCATCGGCTGGGATTACGACACCATCAACCGCATCTGCGCGCTGCTGAACTGCGTGCCGGAATATATTGAAACCTCGTGGGATGGCATGATTCTGGCCGTCTCTAACGGGGAGTTTGATGTGGCGGCGGACGGCATCACCATCACCGAAGAACGGCGCGAACTGGTGGATTTCAGCACCGGGTACATCGCGCTCGAACAGGTGCTGCTGGCGCGGACCGACGAAGATCGCTGGTCGGGCTTCGATGAATTCGTGGCAGACAGCGCGCTGGTGGTGGGTGTGCAGCCGGGCACCACCAACTATGAGGTTGCTGTTGAGCTGTTTGGCGACGAACGCATTATCGCCTACGACACGTTCCCGATTGCGGTACAGGCGCTGATCGCGGGTGATGTGGACGCGGTCATCCTGGATGATGTGGCCGGCCTGGGTTATGTGGGCGAGAACGCAGACATGGTCAGGATCAACAGCGAACCGCTGACCTCTGGCGAGGAACTGGGCTTTGCCTTCCCGAAGGACTCCGAACTGGTGGCGGCCTTCAACGCGGCGCTGGAAGCGATGCGCGTGGATGGTTCGCTGGACGAGATCAACGCACGCTGGTTCGCAGCGACTGAAGCTGAGGAATAGGCACAGTCCTGCACCACACTGAACTGGGGCGCACAGCTACACGCAGCGCCCCTTTTGCTTCACACCGACATTCACAGCATGCATTTCATGCATTCATATACTTAAGGTAAGCCACAATGGACACATACCCGCGCAACCCGCCTGACCTGCCCGCAGAACGCCCGGCGACCAGCGCCATCCGTCGGCCCGTTTCGTCCGGTGAACGGGCGTGGCGCGGGGTCACGCGGTTTCCCTGGTGGGCGCTCACGCTGCTGATGATCGGCATTGCCCTCGTCATCGCCATCGCGGGGGACGAAGACTACTCGCGGATTTTCGAATTTCTGCGCGAGGGGATCGGCCTCACGCTGCGCGTGGCGTTCTTCGGTTATACGATCGCGCTCGTGGTGGGGCTGATTGTGGGGCTTATCCGCTCTGTGCCGCCGCGCCCGGAATGGAAGGGCATTGGGGGCACCATCCGGCTGGTGGTGTATAACATCGCCACGCTGTACGTTGAAATTATGCGCGGGCTGCCCATTGCCATCGTGCTGCTGGTGACGGCCTTCGTCATCGCGCCTGCGGTCATCCGTTCGCTGGAGGCGCAACTGGGGGTCGATCTCAACATCCGCAGCGGGTCTGAGGCGACGGTGACGGTGGGGCTGGCGCTGGCCTACGGCGCGTTTTTGTC
>CAZQIJ010000069.1:0-14113 GCA_964592955.1 uncultured Anaerolineaceae bacterium | reverse complement strand
GCAATGAACAGCACCACCGTCAGCACGTCCAGCAGCCGTTCCACGACGATTGTCCCGGCGGATTTAAAGACCGGCACGCCGCTGCTGTGCACCGTGGAGCGCGAGGCCAGCCACATGCGCGCCACCTCGCCAATACGAAACGGCAGAATCCCGTTGGCCATGTAGGCGATATTAAGAATGTGAAACGCGCGACCCAGCGGCAGCCCATCGCTGAGCAGCACGCGCCAGCGCTGAGACCGCGCCGCCAGCCCGATCACCGTAAACACGACTGCGGGAATGAGGGGCAGGTAATCTGCCGAGCGCAGCGCATTCAGCAGTTGTTCAGGGTTGATCTGCGAAGCAATCATATAGATCGCCGCGCCACTGACCACAAGCCCCAACAGGAGAATTCTCCAGTGTTTCAGCAAGAGTTGATCCTTCATCATGGAAAAAGCGAATGGGTCATCGCGCCGCCATTATAGTGCCACATGCCAGATGCGCAAAGCGCGATCTTCGTTATACAAAGAAAACTCGTTTTGTCATCACACGCCAAACGCGGTAATAATTACCAGAGTGGAACGTAAGGCAGTAAACATCATGCTCTACCAGTTTGAAATTGTGTGTGTGAAGCGTGCGGCAGATGGCAATATCTGCGAAATCGGCGTTGTGGATCGTGACAGCGGGCTGCACCTGAACTGCTGCATCGATATTCACAAGGCCGTTCAGGGTGAACGTGGCGGATTGTGGTCATTCTACACCACCAGCAGCGAAAATGGCGTCGTCGTGCGCACGCGCGTGCAGATTGTTCGCGGTAAGTTCGGGCCGTATCTGCGCACGGCCAGCGACCAGCGCCCGCGCAATAACCTTCGCGCGCTGCCTGAATGTGGGGACTGTGAACCGTGCCTGGATGTTTAGACCAGTGTGGCTGAAGGGATTACCATGGTATTTCGAGCGTGCGCCCTTGTGACGACTGCGGCACTTTTCGCGCTGCTGGTGAGCTGTACACCGGCGCAAGACAGCAACCGTACCCGCATCGCGCAGACGGATCGCGCCGAAACCGCCGCAGTACGGCTGACCGCTTTACCCGACCAGCTTAACCCCACCAACACTGCGCCGCCCGTCGTCGGGGAAGTGTCGCCTGCGCCGCGCCAGACCCCCACACTGTTTATCTTTCCGGCGGCGGTAGTGGCCACGCCGGAATGCCAGAACGCGCCGCGCAGCCGTCTCATCATTCACGAACGTGGGCGGGTGACGGATGAAGATCCCAGCCGCCTGCGTATGCGCAGCGGGCCGGGCACGCAGAACACCATTGTCGCGCAGCTTGCGGTCGATACGGTGTTCTTCGTGCTGGAAGGCCCTGTTTGCGGCGACACCTACGCCTGGTGGCGCGTGCGTTACCGCGACCAGGAAGGCTGGATCGCGGAAGGAGAACCCGGCCTGTACTATGTGGAACCGTATCTGCCAGGTTAAAGCGTGCGCCTCAGCCTGTCGCATACCCTTCAGGATGGGTCTGGTGCCAGTGCCACGCCGTCTCAATAATGCGGCGCAGGTCATATTCCGGCTCCCAACCCAGATCGCGCCGGATGCGGCTGTTATCCGCAATCAGTACGGGCAGATCCCCGGCGCGGCGCGGTATGATCACTGTGGGGATGTCGTGCCTGGTCACCGCACGCGCCACATCGATGATTTCCTGCACCGAAAACCCTTTTCCGCTGCCCAGATTGTAGACACGGCTTGACCCCGCAGACAGCGCATCCAGCGCCAGCAGGTGCGCGCGTGCCAGGTCCATGACGTGGATGTAATCGCGGATGGCGGTGCCGTCTGGCGTTTCATAGTCATCGCCGTAAATGGTGATGTGCTCCAGTTTGCCCAGCGGTACAAACAGCACCCGCGGGATCAGGTGCGTTTCCGGGTTGTGATCTTCCCCAATGTGGCCGTTGGGATGCGCGCCGCTGGCATTGAAGTAGCGCAGCGCGCAGTAGCGCAGCCCTGCCACACGCTCAGCCCACATCAGCACGCGCTCGGTCTGGAATTTGGTTTCGCCATAAACGCTGCCAGGGATCAGCGCTTCATCTTCGCTGATGGGCACGCGCTTGGGGGTATCATAGAGGTTAGCCGTAGACGAAAACACAAAGCGCTGCACCTGGTGCTTCACGGCCTGTTCAACCAGATTCGTGGAGCCGATGACGTTGTTGTTGAAGTACTTGAAGGGGTCTTCCATGCTTTCGCCCACCTGAATGTAGGAGGCGAAATGCAGGACTCCATCGAAGTGGTGCGCGTCAAACGCGGCGGCGATGCTCGCTTTGTCGGTCAGATCGCCCTGAATGAAGTGCGCTGCGCTGTGGACGGCTTCGCGGTGCCCATTGGCCAGGCTGTCGAAAACGACGACCTCATACCCCTGCTCCACCAGCATTTCAACCACATGACTGCCGATATATCCCGCGCCGCCAGTAACCAGAACCTTCATGCTGCTTTATCCTTAATTGTGAAACTGCTTGCCGCGAAAATTGTTCTACACCCCGTGCCAGCGAAATCCTTACGCCGCGCATGCTGTGGCGCTGGCGCGGTGGTCACCATGCAACCTGCTGCCGGTCGAAGAACAGGCTGTCGCTGGGGCCGTCATCCGGCAGCGTCGCCAGCCACACGATGGTATCTGCGCCCTGTTCAACGCTGCGCGTGGCGCTGCTGCCGCCCATGTCGGTACGCACCCAACCAGGATCCACCGCGTTCACTTTGACGTTCGGCCAGCGGCGGCACGCGTGCGCAGCCATACGGGTGAGCGCATTCAGTGCCACCTTAGAGAGTGAGTAGGCCGGCACAGACATACCCAGATCACGAATGCTGCCGTATTCCGATGTCACATTGACCACGCGCCCGTAACCGCTGCGGCACATGGACGGCACAAACGCCGAACACAGCATCAGCGGGCCGCCGAGGTTGGTGGCCAGGGTACCCCACAGGATTTCAGGATCAAGTTCAAGGATCGATTCGCCATCAGGCTCGATGATGGCGGCGTTGTTGACCAGCACATCCAGCCGCCCGAATTCCCGCAACACATACCGCGCGATTTCCTGCACACTGTATGGGTCGGCCACGTCAAGCGCGCGTACCAGCACATCCAGACCTTCGCCACGCAGCAGCGCTGCCGCCGCCTCGCCGCGTTCACGGTCGCGGCTGGTCAGGATCACGCGCAGGCCCTGCCGCGCCAACTGCCGCGACACTTCAAAGCCCATGCCACGATTAGCGCCCGTGACGAGCGCAGTTTTCGCCTCTGCCATTATCGCTGCTAGCCTCCGCTGCACCACTGCGCATTACAGTATGTGGTGTATTCCAGGGCGTCGAGGTTGGGTAACTGCCGGTACTGTTCGGCGCTTAGTGTCGTGTCCTGATGATCGACAAAGACCTGGAAGCCATCCCCGGCGATGAGCATCATGCGCGAAAAATCGACGGTGCTGCGGGCAATGGGCCGGATGGGGAGGTTCTGCGGCACCACACCGACCCGGAGCTGCGCGGCGCTGTCCAGAAACGCGACGGCGACGCCGGAGATAATGCTGTGCGGCGAAAGCAGCGCCACGTCCTGGCTGAACAGCTCGCCGATCTGAGCATTGGCCAGCAGCTCCACTTCGGTGAAGCGTGTGACTTCGATTTCTGCATTGCGGCAGAAATCCGGGTCGTTGGCGTCTGCGCTCAACCGGAAGCCGGTGCCGCGCTGCAGAAGGTTGATAAGCGTTTGGGTGGAGCGGTTGCAGGTCAGCAGCGGGTCAGCGCCGATCCAGCCGCCAGGGCGCTGCGAACGGCGGAACCCGTAGAAGGTCGCCAGCACTTCCAGGTCATGGCGCACATCACGCGCGATGGCGTAGGGCGTGCTGCCCACCGCCCCAAACCATTCTGTGGGACGGTCAGAAGGATTAATCAGCGTCGTCGCAAGCAGTTCGAGATCAAGGCGCGTGAGCAGCCCAATCTGAGGATCGTGCTGGCTGGCTGGCCCGCTCCACCCTTCCGGGCGTACCCCCACGCCCAGTACTGTGTCGGCCAGCAGTTCCAGGTCATTGCGTGCGTTGAGCAGCAGGCTGACATCGACCGAGGGGAGCGGCGTGGCCGTAATGAACGGGGTTGGGGTGGGCGGCTCTGGTGTACCTTCCACGGGGATAAACGGCGTTTGCGTGACGAACGGAATTACCGTTTGTTCGGCCTGCGGGACCCCCTGCGCCAACCGGTCATCGCGGCTGAGCGATGCTGCCAGCGGAAGCCCCAGCAGCAGAATGATCATGATCACACGTAACAGGCGTGCCAAAGTTTAACTCCTTGATCGCGCCACAGGGCGCTGCGTCCGGTTGCGCTTGTTGGGCATCCATTATACACGCCTGTGCGTGCAGAAGAACCGAGGATCGCGCAGCGCTGGCACGCGCGAGTATCCGTACACGCCTGTGCGTGCAGAAGAACCAGTGCCAGAAACCGGCTGCACAGCGCGCCGCGTAACGCGGTTCTGTGGGTGTGCGTGGCTGCCAGGCACAAACGTCAACAGACCTTATGGCGAACCGCGATTGACCTCACACGATCCTGCGCGAAAGCGCTGCGCCCATCATCTGGCTGTGATTTGCTGTCTCTGTCAGACAAACACCACGCAACGACATTATTCGCATTTTAACCGCTGGCTCAGCAAGCCGCACTAGCATAGCAGGCGCTGTAGTGCCCACGTGCCTAACGCGGCGTGGGGCAGCAAACAACGATGAAGTCAGTTTAAGACCTAGCACGCAGAGGAGACCAACTGTGTCCGATTCGCAAACCTCGAATACCACAAATCTGGGTATGCCCGCCGAATACGCGAACGCTGCTGCCGAACTGCTAAGCACCCTGCTGGCAGATGAGTACATGCTTTATACCAAGCTGCGCAAGTATCACTGGAACGTCACCGGGCCCTATTTTTTCAGCCTGCATGCGGCTTTTCAGGCACAGTATGAAGCGGTGGATCTGGTGATCGACGAAGTGGCGGAACGTGTGCGGCAGTATGGGGCAGTTGCGCCAGGTACCCTCGAAGAGTTCAAGGCCCGCTCCCGCCTGCAGGAACAGCCTGGGCAGAATCCCGACGCGATGACGATGGTTATCAACGCTGCCACCGACCATGAAAGCATCGTCCGTGCGCTGCGCCAGGACCTGGAACGCGCCGATGAATGGGATGACGAAGCGCTGGAAAGCTACCTGACCGATCTGATGGACCAGCACACCAAATTCGCGTGGATGCTGCGCGCCACCGCCAGCGCCTGAACCTACCGATGCAGCACATACATGCCAGGGGTAACCGCTGTGGCCACCCCTGGCACCGCCAGACTCAGGCTGCTTACTTCACTGCGACTGGCGCAGCCTGCCCCAGAAAACGCCCCAGCGCATCCAGCAGATGATCTGTCGCCTGGGCTTCGTCTTTGGCAATCAGGGTATGGATGATGCCTTCTTCGATCAGCGCGCGATAGTCGGCAATGCTCAGCGTGGCGCTGTACACAATGATGACGGTGCCGTTTGCCGTGCGATGTGTGCGCAGCGTCCGCAGCAGATCCAGCCCTTTGCGATCTGTCGCGTCTTCGGTAAGGCTGCTGTCCAGAATCACAAAGTCGTAACGCTGGCTGTGGATGTCGAGCATCCGGGCGGCTTCCTCATAGTTTTCGGCCAGCTCGATCTGTGTTTCCTGGTCGAATTCCTGAATCACCCGGCGGGCAATCGTCTGGTATTCCGGTTCGTCGTCAATAATGAGCGCGCGACGCGTGGGCGATGTAAGGTGCGGGGCTTCGGACTCGCTGGTTTTCGCCAGCGCCTTGGCAATCGCGCCCGCGAAGATCTCCAGGCCCTGCGCCATCTCTGCCTCTGTGATGACCAGCGCCGGGCAGATGCGGATGGTGCTGGTGCCGCACGCCAGTGTCACCAGACCTTCCAGGAAGCACTGATCCACCACCTCATCGCGGAATTTGGGGATCGGCTTGCCATCGGCATCCGCAAACTCCACGCCGATCATCAGGCCGATGCCTTCGGCGCGCTTGATAACGGGAAACTGCGCCTGAAGCTCGGCCAGACGCCTGAGCGCGAAATCGCCGACGGTGCGCGCGTTGTCCATCAGGTTCTCGGTTTCGATCACCTGGAGGGTGGCAACCGCCGCACGGCACGACACGAGGTTGCCGCCAAACGTGCTGGCATGTGCGCCGGGAATCCAGCGGCTCATCACGTCCTTGTGCGCAATGATCGCGCCGATCGGCATCCCGGAACCGAGTCCCTTGGCGGTGCATACGATGTCTGGCTGAATGCCCCAGTGCTCAAAGGCGAACCACTTGCCGGTACGCCCGATGCCGGCCTGAATTTCATCGCAGATCATGAGGATGCCGTATTCGTCGCACAGGGCGCGCAGTTCCGGCAGGAAGGAGTCAGTGGGCACCACATAACCGCCCTCGCCCTGAATGGCCTCCACCACCACCGCCGCGATTTCGTCTGGCCGGGCTTTCTTGAAGACATAATCGCGGATGTAGCGCACCGGGTTGAATTCGATGGACTCTTTATGCGCGCTGCGCGTGTAGGCAAACTTACTGGGATAGGGCACATGCACCACCCCGCCGGGAATATACGGATACTCTGCGCGCTGCACGGCTTTGCTCGCGGTCAGCGAGAGCGCGCCATACGTCCGCCCATGAAACGAACCGTAAAATGCAATAATTTCCTTGCGCTTGCCGTTGTTGCCGCCTTTGTAGCGGGCCAGCTTCAGCGCTGCTTCGATGGACTCTGTGCCAGAGTTGCCGAGGTAAACAAGTTTATCTTCAGGCGTATTGGCATTCTTAATGGGGACGATGCGCTGGAGGTATTCGGCGATCTCCACCTGCGCACGGTAGAAGAAATCTGTGCCACCCAGATGCACCATTGCCGCAGACTGGTGCTGGATGGCTTCGACCACGCGCGGATGCCCGAACCCGGTCGAAAGCACCGCGATCCCTGCCGCAAAATCTATGTATTCGTTCTCTTCTTCGTCCCACAGGCGCGCCCCGCTGCCGTGCGTGGCCACCAACCCATAAGACCGCGTGTAGGAAGGTGACAGGGCGCGCAGGTCACGTTCGGCGACTGCCTGCGATACCGCGCTGTCATCCCGGAACACGAACCCAAAACGTTCAACAGACATAAATCCTCCACAATGTGTGCCACGCTTTTTTACCGCTGAAGCGGGCATAACGATCAACAATCCCTCATCCCGGATTCATCTTCCCAGTATAACACTCTGGCGCAGTTTCTTGGAGTGCGAGCGAAACCGAGGGCCGCGAAGGGTGATGCGCGGGGCGCGGTTTCTGTACCGGCCACACCGAATGGCTGAGGTGTTGATGTAAGTTGTTACAATCCTTCGCACCCGTGCGCCGAATGGTATACAATACCTGCATCATTATTCCAGTTGTTATATCGGGATTACCCTCATGGAGCGGCTTATTCCTCGCAAACACCCCCACCTCTTTGGTCGTGTTCAGAGGCCAGGACGCCTGCCCGCACTGGCCAGTTATGGCGCTGCCGTGCTGCTGGTTACGCTGGCCCTGATCATGTCGCTGGCGTGGTACCCGCTGTTCGTCGATAACCCGTTCCTGCTGTTCGTGCTGGCGATCGCAATCAGCGCCTGGGTGGGGGGGCTGCGTGGCGGGCTGCTGGCCGCCGTCATCACGTCATTCGTGGCGAATTACTTCTTCCCGTCTCCAAACACCCTGGATGCGGATCTGCTTAGCGTGGTTCGGCTGTTGGTGTTCGTGGTGGTAGCGGCCATCATCAGCATCCTCTATGAGGTACAGCGGCGTACCGTGGACGCGCTCTACGATAACCGCCAACAGGCGCTGGCCGTGTTTGAAAGCATCGCCGATGGCTTCTACATCCTCGATGACGACCTGCGCTATCTCTACCTGAACCCGAAAGCCGAGCAGATGGCGGGCAGAGCGCGGGAATCGCTGACCGGCAGAAAGATATGGGAGGTATTCCCGGAACTGGAGGGCACTGCCGCGCAAAGGGGCATTCTGGAGGCGCACGAGAACCGCCGGGCCGTGCATTTCGAGATTCGCTCGCCGATCCTTGAGCAGTGGGTGAGCGTTGGCGTGTTTCCGCACCCGCTGGGGCTGTCGGTCTATGTGCGCAGCATCGAGGCCGAGCGCCAGACACAGGCTGAACGTGCGGCGTTGATTCAGCAGCTTGAAGCCCAGAACCAGCTACTGGCGACCGTGCTGGATCAAATGCCGGGAGGCGTGATCATTGCAGAAGCGCCATCCGGCACGCTGATTATGGCCAACGAGCGAAGCCGGGAGCTTACAGCCTTTAACTTCCCGCAGGGGTATTCGGTGGAGGGCTACACATCGGTTCAGGGTTTTGAGGGCTACGCTGCCGATGGGCGCAAGCTGGAGACCGAAGACTGGCCGCTGATGCGCGCGCTGAAAACCGGTGCAGTGATTCACGGGGAAGAAATTGACCTTCACTTTGTGACGGGTTCACAGCGCGCCATCCGGGCAAACGCCGCGCCAATCCGCACCCCGGAGGGCGAAATACGGGCGGCTGTCACGATCTTCCATGACATCACCGAGCACAAGCGCGCGGTCGAGAATCTGCGCGACTCCGAACTCGCCTACCGCAGCATGTTTGAGGAAAACCCGCACCCCATGTGGGTGGTGCGGCGCGATACGCTTGTGATGCTTGCCAGCAACCAGGCCGCCATCAGAAAGTATGGCTACAGCGATGCAGAATTTGCGGCCATGCGGCTGCCGGATCTGCAGAGCGAAACGCTTGAACCTGCCCTGCCACCGGATTCATTCGCGGTGCAGCATAAGACGCGGCACGGTGAACGCCTTGACGTTCAGCTTAGCGCGCGCCCGCTTCAGTTTCAGGGGCAGGATGCGCTGTTGGTGCTGGCCTATGACGAAACACAGCGCAACCGCGTGCAGCACCGCGCACAAATTCTGTATGAACTGATGGCGCGCCTCAGCGAGTCTGCCACCCCGGTTCAGGTGGCCGAAGCCATCGTCACGCACGGGATTACGCAGCTTGGGGCACATCTGGCTTCGGTGGTGCGCACCAACCCGGCAAAAGGGATCGTCGAAATCCTGAATGTGCAGAGCGTGCCTGACGACGTGCTGGCAAAATTTCAGCATCTGCCGCTGGATGCGGTGACGCCCCTCACCGACAGCATTCGCAGGGGGGAACCGGTGTGGTTGCAGACTGCCGAAGACTATGCACGGCTGTACCCACAACTGTTTGCCGAGGCGCAACCGCGCACCGAAACCCAGGCGCTGATCGCCCTGCCGATGAACCTTGACAACCGCACCATCGGCGCGATCGGCATCAGCTTCAGGACACCGCAGGTCTTTGACCCAGAGACCCGCAGTTTTCTGGCGGCGCTGGCGCAGCAGGCCGGGCAGGCGCTGGAACGCGCGCGCCTGTATGAAGTGGAGACCGCAGCGCGCCAGCAGGCAGAACAGGCCAACCGCCTCAAGATCCAGTTTCTGGGGATGATTTCGCATGAGCTGCGCACACCCCTGGCGTCCATCAAAGGGTTTGCCTCCACCCTGCTGGCTACCGACGTGAGCTTCTCCCCCAAACAGCAGGGAGACTTCGTCCGAATCATTGACCAGGAGGCCGATGTCCTGCGCGGGCTGGTTGACCAACTGCTGGATCTGGCCAGGCTTCAGGCCGGGACGTTCAGTGTGGACCCGGTACAGCTTGAGGTGGGTGCGGTGCTGGAGGCCGCGTCGGCGCAGCTTCAGGTGCTCACCCACCAGCACCGGCTGGTGCGCACCCTTGCGGACAATCTGCCGCCGGTTCGCGCCGACCTGCCGCGCATCGTCCAGGTCATTGTGAACCTGGTGAGCAACGCCGCCAAATTCGCCCCACCACACTCCACCATTTACCTGAACGCTAAACCTGGCCCTTCAGGCGTCATTATCGAAATCTGCGACGAGGGGCCGGGTATTCCGGCAGCACAGCGCGAAATAGTCTTCGAGGCATTTCGCCAGGGGGATGATCAGCGCAAAGGGGCGGGATTGGGCTTGGCGGTGTGCAAGGGAATTGTGGAGGCGCACGGGGGGCGCATCTGGATCGAGAATTTCGTCCCACAGGGGACGCAGGTCATGTTTACGTTAGCGGCAGCCTGATGCCCGCCGTGCCGGGTAGCAAGAGGGGGGCGCTTTGCCCCCCTCTGTGGCACTGTACCACATCCGCATGCAGGATGAAGTTAGTTCTGGCCGCGGCCTACCTTAACCGGGATGCTGCGCGGCAGCGCGTTTTCGGCCTTCGGCAGCGTAAGGATCAGCACGCCGTTTTCGTAGCTGGCCTCCACATTGTCAGTTTTAACGGGCTGCGGCAGACGAATGCGGCGCGCAAACTTGCCGTAGCTGCGTTCCTGCATCAGGGTGCGTGTGCCCTGCTTCTCAATCTTGCGTTCCGGGATCTCCGCTTCGATGGTCAGAAAGTCATCATGCAGGTTCACTTTGATGTTTTCCACATCGACACCAGGCAGGCTGGTGGTCACGGTGTAGCTGGCATCGTCTTCATGGACGTCCAGCGCCAGGGCAGTTCCGCTGATCTCGCTCGCATTGCCGCGCATCATGTCATCGAACATGCGATCCATCAGGTTCTGCATTGCTGCGATTTCACGAACTGGATTCCAACGCACGATATTGGCCATGGGTTGATCTCCTTTACTTGAGTGATCCGATTGATCTCTTAACTTGCCCCTACTCTAGCATTGGAGTGTAAAAGAACCTTCAACGATCTATACGAGAAACGTAAGAAATTTGCCGGGCGCGGCGGCAGCGGCTAAAGCCCCTTACCGCGCCCGGTCATCTCGCGCTTGCGCCCCATGTAGGCACGCCGTGTTTTGTCGAACTGCGACAGGTCTTCGTCCTTCAGCGCTTCGGTTTCGTCCTCAAGTTTGGAGACCATCGGCTGCTGGTACCAGTGAATCACAATCCAGGAGAGCAGCAGCAGCGCCAGGGCAATGGTGAGGCTTGCCCCGTGGATGGCATTTTCACCCCAGGCACGATCCAGATGCAGCCAGTCCCGCATCAGGAAGAGCAGGCCATAGTAGGGGAAGACAAACAATGCAAACAACCCCGACGCTGTAAACAGAAATGTGATGACTTTCCCCTGAATGAGCCGCCCGGCAATGACGGCGTAGATCAGCCCACATACAACCATGATCACATAGCTGACCATCCCATGCGCGAGCGCTTCCGACAAATCCTGTGCGCCTATCCCTAAGCCCATGCCGCCCTCCCTGTGCAGGATTGCACATGATGTTATCTGGATTATAGGGCACATCTGCGCGCGCGATACGTGACGCGCGACCGTTGCCGCGCGCCTGTGACCCGTGCCCGCAGGGGGTTCGTGTGGCTGGCTGGCGCGGGTGCGCGCGCCGCCCCACAGGTGGGCATTATTCAGAGGATTGTTAAAGTTTCCGGCATCGTGTTAAATTTCCTTAACAGCAAGCTAAAAATGATTTAAAATGGTAGCAACAACAGAATGTGAATGCGCACTTGTGTGACGCAACCAAGAGGTCAATCAAAGACAAATGTCAACCAAAACATACGCAAAACCGGATACCGTCGCGTTATCCGAAGTCCTTAGCCCGGTATTGGGTGATGATACAATGGCAGAAGCCGGTCGCAAAATCCTGCTTGCAGATTTTGTGCAGATGCTTAAGAAAGAAGAAGGGGCACGCCTGGGCGAAGACCCCGAATATGTACACGATATGCGTGTGGCCACACGCCGTATGCGCAGCGCCTTTCGCCTGGTCGGGGATTACTATCGCACCAAGCCCACGCGCCCCTTCCAGCAGCAGCTTAAGGCCCTGGCGCACGGCCTGGGTGATGTGCGCGACCTGGACGTTATGACGGCAGACCTGAGGCTGGTTATGGAATCGCTGGACGAAACCGCCCGCGAAGACATGGAGAAAACGCTGGACAGGCTGGAAAAGCGCCTGCGCCGCGCCCGCCGCAAGCTGGTGGATTACCTCGACAGCGGCGACTATCAGATGTTCGTCAGCACCTATGCGGATTTTCTGACCAGCCCCGGCAAAAGCGCCGTCTCCTACGAAGATCACGAAGTGGTGCCGCACCAGGTGCGCCACGTGCTCCCGCAGATCCTGCACGAGCGCCTGGCTGCTGTGCGTGCCTATGAGACGGTGATCGAAAGCGCAGACGACGCCACCATGCACGCCCTGCGCATCGAGTTCAAGCGCCTGCGCTATGCCGTCGCCTACTTCAAGGATGTGCTGGGTACCAGCGGCGACGGGTTTATTGACGAACTGAAGGCAATCCAGGATCATCTGGGGCGTCTGAACGACGTGAACGTAGCCCTGGCGCAGTATAAGGCGATGGTAGAGGCCGAAGCGCTGGAATCGCAGCCGCTGAACGATTACCTCGACCGTCTGGAGTCCGAGAAGGTGATGCTGCGCGAGCAGTTCCCGTCCGTATGGAACCACTTCAACACGCGCACCGTCCAAAGCAAACTCTCCAACGCCCTGCTCTCCCTGCGTTAAGCGTCAGCCGCGCGGGAGGATTTCGACCGGCGACCGTGTGGCGAAGTCGTCAGACAACACGCCATCAACGGTCACCGGCACGCGCTGCCGCTGCCCCAGATCGTAAAATCCCACCACCAGGCGATAACTGCCGGGCGGAATCGTCTCTGGCAGCGGCAGGGCGCGGCGTTCGATCACATATTCGCCAGGCTCCCAGAAGGTCGTCGCATAGTAACCGTGCGCTCCGCGCAGCGGCGGGTTATCCCACGCCGCGACGACCTGCCCCTGGTTGTCTTCCAGATGGATGAAGAACGACAGATCGCGGTCGCTGCTGCCCAGGGCACGCCACGCGACCTCGATGATCGCCGGGTCCTGCGCGTTGAAATCCGGCTGGATGAAGCGCATCCGGTACAGCTCGGCAAAGTCCCCAAAGCGCACCACCTGGCGCGGCGGGCGGGCGCGGTTGGGGGCCACAAAGCGCAGGTCCGGGGGTTCCAGCCCATAGATGCGGCTCCAGAAACTGCTGTCGGTGTGGCCGCCGATGCCGCGCATCACCTCGCGCCGCTGCATTGATCCGGTGACCTGGTTCAGCAGCGGTACCCGGTGATCATCGTAATACCAAACGCCCTCCTGCGAATAAACATAATAGTCTGCATCTGCCAGGGCAGAAAGCTGAAAGGGCGCTTCCTCGTTGCGAACCTCGTTCAGCGGGAAGAAGAACGGCAGGCGCTGCACCCCCGGCGCGACGATGACGGCGTCCCAGTTGCCGGTTTCTGCCATGTCTTCCTGGAGGTTCTTCACCGTCCACGTCAGCGCCAGGTTAAAGGTCTGCATCTTCTCGAAGTAATTCGGGTATTTGTTCGTCCACAGCCAATCCCACCCGCCCTGAAAGTTGTAGAGCGGGGTAATCGTCCCCGGCACGCACAGCAGCAGCGCCACCCCCCCATACAGGGCGCGATAATGCCACCTGGTCATGCGCTCTGGCCTGATCCAATGGGCGAGCACGGCTGCGGATGGCAGCAGCAGCAGCGGCACGATGGGAAACGACAGCCGGAAGTGGTAGCTGTAGGAATAGAACCAGGTCACGAAGTACGGCAGCGCAAGGGCCAGCGCCCACCCCACGCGCATCACCTGCGGCGGCAGCATGTTCACACGCAGGTAGGGGCGCGCGGCACCCAGCAGCAGCGCTGCGCCCAGCCCCAGCAGCGCCCACTCTGCCAGAACAATGCGGCGCGGGTACAGGATGGTGGGCAGCACCGCCGCGAGAATCAGGGCTGATCCGCCGATGAGCAGCCAACGGTTGGGGCGCAGGGGGCGGGCCGATGAAAACAGAAATCCCAGCAGCAGCGCCAGCGCCAGCAGCAGCCATCCGAATTCCAGTCCGCTGCGCAGCGCCTGCGTGAGCCAGAACGGGTGTGGCAGCACCAGCGGTTCGTGGCCAAGCAGCAGATTGCGCACATACCACACCCCGCCCAACGGAATACACAGCAGCCCGGTGATGGCCGCGACCTCAAAACGCGGCCACCAGCGGCGCAGGTTCAGGCGTGTGCGCAGCAGTTCCAGCGCCACCAGCAGCAGCACCCCCCAGATGACCCCGCCCGCCGTCGGCTTCGTCCACAGCGCAATCCC
>CAZQIJ010000068.1:5404-14203 GCA_964592955.1 uncultured Anaerolineaceae bacterium | reverse complement strand
GCATCTGGTGTGACGCTGATCGTACACGTGGATGAGCCGGCCCCGGATCTCTGGGTGGACAGCGCGCGCATGATGCAGGTGCTGGGAAACCTCGTCAGCAATGCGCTGCGTCATACTGCGTCTGGCGGGACGCTGACCCTTCATGCGCAGCGCCAACCGCAGGGGATCGCCCTGCACGTGCGCGATACGGGCAGCGGCATCGCGCCGGATGATCTGCCCCGTATCTTCGACCGTTTTTACCGCGCCGATCCCGCGCGCCAATCTGCCGGTGGCGAGTCTGGGTTGGGGTTGGCGATTGCGCGCTCCATCGTCGAAGCGCACAGCGGCACCATTCGCGCCGAGAGCGCGCTGGGGCAGGGCACCACCATGATAATCACGCTGCCTTTGCCCACGAAAGGTTAATGAACCCAAACCTGGCGTTTGACAATTCATACAGACCAGAGGCCGCTCACGCGCCTATAATGAGATCAGGTATATATCAGATCGTTATGGGATGATCATGCGGCGATTGCTCACAGTGTTCTTTCTGTTTTTCCTCTGTGTAACTTCTTCTGCTGCTCAGCAGCCCACCGCCCTACTCAGCGGCAGCGTCATCGACACGGCTGCCAAACGACCGGTCGCACAGGCGCAGATTGCCATTAACGGCGTGCCACTGGCCGCCACCACTGACGACGGGCGCTTCAGCGTCGCGGTGCCGACAGCGGCTGCCAACACTCAGGTTACAGTGCGCATTACTGCGCCCGGTTTTGGCACCTGGAAGCTGCGCGATGTGACGCTGAACCCCGGCGAGACGCGCGAACTGCGGCCCGCATTCCTCGGCCCCGAACCCATCACACAGCGCGCTTCGGCGCTGGTAGACGGACTGCGCACACCGCAGGATGTGGAAGCCGCCCGCCTCCTTGAGGAAGGCCGGGGTCAAGGTCTGGGGACTTCGGATCTGTACCTGCCGCGCGGTATGGATACGCGCGCGGGCGCATCTCACTACATCATCCCGCTCACCATCAAAGTCGGCATCACGCCCTATATCCATTGCAGCGATTGGCTGGCCGCCGGGCAGCCGGTCACCCGTGTTGACGTGGTCGATTTCAAGGAATACATTAAAAACGTTCTGCCGAACGAGTGGGTTTACACCTGGCACCCCAATTCGCTCAAAGCGGGGGCGATGGCGGCCAAGTCCTTCGCCTGGTGGCGCATGACGTTTTCCTCAAGCCCGCGCCCGCAAGGGGCCGACGTGGTCGATAACACCTGCGACCAGGTCTACATCGCCAATTCGCGCCGCGACCCCACCAACGCGGCGGTTGATGAAACCTGGCACCTGCGCATGTCGCGCGATAACCGCATGACCGCGATTCATTACCTTGCATACGATAGTCAGTGCGCGGATGCTT
Organism: uncultured Anaerolineaceae bacterium; assembly: GCA_964592955.1. Taxonomy (GTDB): domain Bacteria; phylum Chloroflexota; class Anaerolineae; order Aggregatilineales; family Phototrophicaceae; genus CAZQIJ01. Next base: position 12,815 of record CAZQIJ010000068.1, on the reverse strand, counting down.
CGTGGTACCCGGCAGAACCGTGCATGGGGCAGCACGAGTCTCAGTACAAAGCCCTCGAAGGCTGGTCGTGGGAAGACATCCTGCATTTCTACTACGATCCGGTCGCTTTCGATACCACCACCGTGATTCCCCCCGATGTTAACGTCCTCTCCAACAGCGGTTTTGGTTCTGGTTACACCGGGTGGACGTTGTGGGGAACTGTGCAGGAGCCACAGGTGGTGGAGGGTGCCTTCAGCTTTTATCGCCAGGGCGGCAGCCAGTCTGGCGCGGTCATCTACCAGGACGTGAACACCAGCATCCCGGCACAAACCCCGCTGCGCCTCAAAGTCAGGCTGGGCAACACCAGCGCCGTGACCAAGACCATCAGCGTCCACCTGCACGCGTCGGATAGCTGGGTGGGTGCCATAAGCTGCGCATTTACCCTTCCGCCGCATACCCCGCTTCAGAATTATATGGTGTGGGGTGCCCCTGAAACCGCCTGGGAAGCGCTGCGTGTGGAGCTGATCGCGGAATCTGCCGATGGGCTGGCAGCATACCTTGTGGATAAGGTCAAAGCCGTCTATGTCCTGGAGGGCAAACCGGACCATCTGCTGGACTGCGAAGCGCCGCGGCCCGGTGTTCCGGTCATCACCGCGCCTGTTGCCAGCAGCCAGCAGGATAATCCTTTCACGGTCACACTGACACCCGGTGCCAGCAACCTGCGCCCCGGTTACGCCGATTCCTTCCAGGTGCAGGTCAGCACCACCGATACCTTCGGCACCACCGTATTCGACAACGACGGAGCGCTGGCCGACAATCCCACCGTGAGTGTGACGCTGCCCAACGGAACCTACTATGTGCGTGCGCGCCAGTTTGATGGCCTTGACCGTTACAGTCACTGGAGCGCGCCGGTGATGTTTACCGTCAAGGGGATTCCAGGGCAACCCACACTGCTCACGCCGCAGGATAACACCAGCTTCGATGTGAACACGCTCACCTTCACCTGGTCGCAGACGGTGAACACGGCTGTGTATAAGCTGCGCCTCTATACCGCCGAGGGCACACTCCTCACTGTCGAAACGTTCCCGCTGGCAGAACGATGCGCCGAGGGCACGTGCAGCGGTACGCTTTCGCTGCCTGCCACAACCTTCACCGACGGCGCATCGTACACGTGGGATGTGCAGGCCAAGCAGGGCAAGAAGAAAACCCGCAGCCTCAAATTCACGTTCACAGCCAACCTGCCCTAAGTCTGGTTGCGGCCTGTGCGTGGCATGTGTCTGCTTGAACAGACGAAATGCCACGCACGGGCAGCGCCTATTTCAGCAGCGGCGGCGTCATCCCTTGCGGCACGTTCGCCGGGGCATGGGCGACCACCCGGTCAATCAGCCCGTATTCAACGGCCTGCGGGGCATCGAAATAGATATCGCGCTCGGTATCCCGCTCGATGACCTCGCGCGCCTGTCCGGTATGTTCCACAAAGATGTCGATCAGCCGCTGTTTCAACCGCTGAAACTCGTTAATCCGAATCAGCATCTCCGTTACCTGCCCCTGTGCGCCGCCAAGCGGTTGATGCATGTGAATGGTGGCGTTCGGCAGCGCGAACCGCGCCCCCTCACTGCCCGCCGTTAGCACCACAGTCCCAAACGAGGCGGTCATGCCCACGGCCACGGTGCTGATGGGCGCAGCCAGCGTTTGCATTGTGTCGTAAATCGCCAGCCCTGCATACACTTCGCCACCGGGGCACTGTACATATTCACTTCACACGCATCTGTTAAAGAGGAGCGCAGCGACGCGCAAAAGGTGACATGAGAATTTGATGAGATGGACGTGGCGAAGAAGAAAAATGTCAAGGTTTGGTAGAATGTTAGTCATGTTACCTTTATGAAAGGCGGTGTGTGGACGCACGGCTTATGTTCGCATCACCATAACGAGAGATGTTTCAGAAGAGACAGCTTATGGATACCGCGTCAACTGTAAAGGACAGGAGCTTCTCAGATATCCTCATTATAGCAGGCACACCAGCAGACGCATTACCCCTTGAAGGTGTGCTAAGCACCTGCGGCGTTCCACTGGCCGTAGGCGTGGCCGTGTACACCGGCCTGACCGACCTGCTCCCTAATCTGCTTTCAAACGCGCTCAAGTATTCGGCACAGGGGAAAACCGTCACCATGACGCTGTCTGCCGATGAAGGCCACGTGAGGTTGATGGTTCGTGATGAAGGTATCGGCATTCCGGCAGACGAAATGAAGCATCTGTTCCAGCCCTTCCACCGCGCGCGCAACGTGGGCACCATCGCCGGTACTGGCCTGGGGCTGAGCATTGCCAGGCAGGCCGTTGGGCTGCATGGCGGCACCATTACGGCGGAGAGCCAGCTCGGAAAAGGGACCACGGTCTGGGTAAACCTGCCCATGCCTGCACCGGCATCTGCCACAAGCCCGGATGAAATTGTGCAGAATCATAACGATCAGGAGTGATAAGGACAGAGAGATGACGAAAATACTTGTGATTGAAGATGAAGCTGGGATCCGCGATGAACTCATCGATTGGCTGGCGTTTGAAGGTTTCGTCGTCCTGGGCGCAGAAAACGGGCGTTTGGGGCTGGCCGCTGCGCTTCATGAACGCCCTGACCTTATTGTGTGCGACATCGCCATGCCAGAGATGGATGGGCACGAGGTCCTGATCGAGGTCCGCGCCAACCCGGCACTTAACCTCACCCCGTTTGTTTTTCTGACGGCCTCTGCCGACCGGGATTCGGTGCGCAAAGGGATGAACCTGGGCGCGGACGATTATCTCACAAAGCCCTTCACCCACGCCGAAGTCCTCAATACCATTCGCTCTCGGTTAGAAAAGAAAACACTCCAGGAGACGCAGTATAACGCTTACATCGATATGCTGAGCAGCGCATTGTCTCAGGAACGTGAGAAGCATGTGCTGAAGACGCGCCTGGTGGCAATGTTCTCTCACGATTTTCGTAATCCCCTGACCTCCGTGCTGGCCTCCTCAGATATCCTGCGCCATTATGATGACCGCTTAACGCCAGAACGTAAACACCAGCACCTGGATCGCATCGATGGCGCGGTGCGTATGCTGATTCAGATGCTGGACGAAATGCTGATTGTGGCAGAGTTGGAATTGGGCCGCGTGGACTATACGCCCGTGCCGGTTGAGACGGCACACCTGCTCGGCTCGATCGTGGAGGAGTTCCGCCTCATTGACCAGGGCGATCACCTGCTCTCGATAGCGAACACGGTGATGTGCTCGGTTATGGCAGAACCCCGGCTGCTGCGTCAGATCGTGACCAACCTCATCTCCAACGCCATCAAATACTCCCCTTCTGGCACTGCGATCACCATCACCCTGCGCCAGGACCAGGACGAACTGGTGCTGATGGTCCAGGATCAAGGCATCGGTATCCCGGAAGAAAGCCTGCCCCACCTGTTTGAACCTTTCCACCGCGCCGCGAATGCCAAAGGTGTGAAGGGTACAGGGTTGGGGCTCAATATCGTCAGGGAATGTGTGGATCGCCATCAGGGTACGATTGGTGTGGAAAGCAGGCTTGGCAGCGGCACAACGGTTACGGTGAGGATTCCTTTCATCCCGGCATAAACGCCTGCGCTTGCTGTGCTGTTCGCTGGCCGGTGAGCGGCAGGGCAGCATGGGCTGGACGCTTGGCTTTTGCCGCGCATGTAGACGATTACAGCATAGTGACAGATGTCATACCGTAATGCGTGACAATCTTCCGTGATTTCGGCTGCTGCCGCGACCCTTCCCTTGGTTTATTAATTTACCTATTAAAAATAGTCCTTTTCCGCGCGCAATGGGTGTACGCTCTCAATAGAGTAAGTGGCGCGTGGCACAGTCCGCGCTGGCTGCTTCTCATCTCTTCGGCATAGAGGTGATTTCCTCACTGCTTATGCCTACCTACCTGAAGTACACTGTCGGAGAAAGGGATTATGAACCACAAACGATTGTTTCTAGCTTTTGTGACATCCATTATCGTCACGAGTGCCTTCTTATTCTTGATCACTGCCCAGCCTGTGTATGCGCAGACAACGGGCAGCATCGAGGGGGTTATTACGGATGGCACCAACCCCATTACGGACGCACAGGTGTGTATCAACGCCTACGACGAGTCCGCCGGGTTTGGCTGCATTCCGGTCGATAACGTCACCGGTGCCTATGTGTTCGATATGCTCCCTGCGGGAACGTACCGCGTGGAAGCCAATGCGCCTGGTAAAGCCAACATCTTCTACCCCGGAACCGCGTTCTATAACCTTGCGGACGAGGTGACGGTGTCGGTGGGTGTGGCCACCCCGGATATCGACATCATTCTCGTACCAGGTGCCAGCATCACCGGTACCATCAGCGGGCCCACGCTTCCGCTTTCTGAGGAAGCCTATGTTTGTGTTAACGAAGCGGTCACACAAAACCACGTTCGCTGTCGTGGCGATGTGATTGATCGCAACACCGGAACCTACGTTTTCCAGAATCTGCCGTCTGGGACGTACACTGTGGGTGTCTATCACCCCGGATACGTTTGGGAATACTACCTGGACGCCTTCACGGAGATGGACGCCACGCCGGTGGTCGTCAACGCACCCACCGATACCATCGGCATCAACGTCACGCTGGTACCAGAGGCAACCATCAGCGGCGTGGTGACAGACGGCACCAACCCGGTTGCTGACGCATGGATCTGTGTGACGGATTACAATGGCCCGCTGGGCTATGGATGTTCCACCACCGACCCGGTAACGGGTGCCTATAGAGTAACAGGTTTGCCCACGGGCGATTTCCGCGTGGAAGGCTATGCGCCGGGCAAGGCGTATGAGGTCTATCCCAATACCCCGTTCATGAACCTTGCCATGCCGGTTCACGCCACCCAGGGATCAGAAACGCCTGACATCGACTTCACGCTCGATCCCGGCGCGAGGATCACAGGTACGATTACTGGCCCCGGCCTCCCGCCGCTCAGCAATGAGAGCTCCATCTGCATCAACGAAGCGGGTACAAACAATCATCTGCGGTGCCGCGGTGCTGACGTGATCAACTTCGAGACCGGCACCTATTCCTTCGACAGTGTGCCGACCGGCACCTTTACCGTAGAAGTTCAGACGCCCACGCACCTGTGGGAATACTACGGTGGATCATACAACCTGGACGGTGCGACCCCGGTCGTCGTCAACGCGCCCACCGATACCACCGGCATCGACTTCACGCTGGATCTGGGCGGCAGCGTCAGCGGTGTCGTCACCGCCACAGATGGCGTAACGCTGGTGACTAATGCCCAGGTCTGCGTCGAATTGTACGACGGACCCCACGGCTACGGTTGCAGGAGCGTTGATCCGGTGGATGCGACCTACACCTTCAGCGGGCTGCCGAGCGGCTCGTATCGTGTGGAAGCCTTTGCCCCCGGCAAGGAAAATGAACTCTACCCGGATACACCGTTCTACAACTTTGCAGATGCGGTCGTCGTAACAGCACCCAACGACACGCCAGATATCAACTTCACCCTGGGGCCAGGTGCCAGCATCACCGGTACCATCACCGGCGGTGGCATTCCCCCTGTCAATGATCAAAGCCACCTGTGCATCAACGATGCCGAGACCGGCAACCACATCCGCTGCCGCGGTGGTGATGTCATCAACTACGAAACGGGCACCTACTCCTTCAACAACCTGCCCAGCGGTTCGTATATCGTTGAAATCGAAAGCCCTGGGTCGATCAAGGAATTCTATCCGAATGCCTACACGCAGGACGGGGCAGTTCCGGTAGAGGTCGCCGCACCCACCAACACCACCGGCATCAACTTCGTGCTGGAACCTGGTGGCGGCTTCAGCGGCACCGTGACCGATGCCTCCCTCAATCCGCTGTCGCAGGCCAACGTATGCGCCTCCGCCTACAACGGCAGCACCTGGTACGGCTGTACCTCGACGGATAACGACGGCAACTATGTCTTCAATGTGCTTCCGTCCGGTCAGGTCCGCATCCAGATTGATAAATCGGGTTACGTCCAGACGTACTATCCCAATACGCCGTACCACAGCGACGCACAGCCCTTCGACGTGACCGCCCCCAACATCACGCCCAACGTGAACTTCGCGCTTGCGCTGGCCGGCAGCATCTCCGGGACGGTGAATGCGTCAGACGGCGGCGTACTCAACAACGTGCAAGTGTGCGTCAACGACTTTGCGACCAACAAGCATTTGCAATGTCAAATCAACATATTCCTGCCTGGGCCGAACACCTTCACCTTCGACAGCCTGCCCACCGGCACATACCGCGTGAACGTATCTGCCGATAACTACCGCAACAAGTTCTACAACAACACCGATGATTTCGACAGCGCGACACCTGTCGCGGTGACTGCACCCAACGACACGCCTAACATCAACTTTGTGCTCGATCCCTCCGGTTCGATTTCCGGTACCGTCTTCGCGGCGGATGGTGTCACCCCGCTGGCCAACATTCCGGTGGATATCGACTGGGGTGGCTATGGGCGCTGCACAGATAGCCAGGGCCGCTATACCCTGGAAGGTCTGCCGCTGAATCAACCCCTCAGAATACGGGCAGGCGGGCGGGGCTGGCCAGAGTGCCCAGGCGGTCACCATATGCAGGAATACTGGCAGGAAGCTGCCAACTGGGAAGACGCCGACCTCATCACGCTGACCGCAGGCGTCAATCAGTTCGAGACCGGCATCAACTTCACCCTCGATCCGGCGGGAACGATCTCCGGCGTGGTGCGCGATGCTGAAACCAACCAGCCGCTGGCCAACATCCCTGTAGATCTCACCGTCGGCAGTTACGGGCAGTGTACGGATGCCGAAGGACGCTACACGATTTCGGGGCTGGCGCTGAACACACCCTGGCAAGTTCAGGCAGGCGGTCAGGGCTGGCCGGAGTGCCCAGGTGATAACCACATGCGTGAATACTGGCAGGAGAAGGCGAATTACGACGACGCCGATCCTATCACGCTCACGTCTGGGGTACCGGATCAGGCCGCTATCGACTTCACGCTGGCGCTGGGCGGCGGCATTGCCGGGCGTGTGACGGACGGCACCAATGGCCTCCAGTATGCCAGTGTGTGCGTCCAGGAACACGTGTGGGGGCCGGGCTACGGCTGCGCGCAGACCGATTCCAATGGCAACTTCACGCTGGGCGGGCTTCCCACCGGGAACTACCGTGTGGACATCAACAAAGAGGGTTACGCCAGAGAAATCTACGACAACAAACCCTACTATGGCGACCATGCTCAGGCCACACCTGTGAGCGTCACCGTTGGCAGTGCCACCACACTCAACGACATCGTGCTGACGCTGGGTGGCAGCATCAGCGGCACCGTATACGCTGCCGATGGCGTCACGCCGCTCGGTAACGTCCCGGTTGGCCTGTACTGGGGTGGCTACGAAACCTGCACGAATCCCGACGGCAC
>CAZQIJ010000068.1:0-5304 GCA_964592955.1 uncultured Anaerolineaceae bacterium | reverse complement strand
TACGTCCAGATCGGCTACATGGGCGATGGCTACGGCGATCCGTTCAACGGGCCTGGCGTCTGCGCCAACGCGGATGGCACGTATACCCTCAGCGGCATACGCTTCAATGATCAGTTTGTAGTCACGGCTGGCGGGTCATGCGGCTTTGATCACCGTTACGCGCGCGAGTGGTGGCCAGAGGGCGGCAGCAACGCCGATGTCGAATATCTGACCCTCACCCTCGAAGATCCAGACCGGACCGGTATCGACTTCACGCTGGAAGTGGGTGGCACCGTCACCGGGCGCATCACCGACGCAGCCACCGGGGATCCGATTCCAGGCATGAATGTTACTACCGGCCCCCTGTGGCTGGGGACCTGCACAGACGACGAAGGGTACTATACACTCGATCTGGTGCCCGCCAGTTATCCCTTTGAAATCGGCGCAGCCAGCGGCCCGAACTTCTGCCAGAACGGCGCGCCGCATCCTTACAGCGAAGAGGTGTGGCAGGAAGGCACCGCGACCCCCATCACTGTGGCTTCTGGCGCAACCCTGCCCAACATCAACTTCACGCTGTCTCTGTTCCTGCCCGAACCGACTGATTTTGTCGCAGAAGCGGCAGGCAAGACTCAGATCGACCTGACCTGGGCGGACAACGCCAGCGACAAAACCGGCTACCAGTTGGAACGCCTGAATGACGATACCTGGGTGCCAGTGGCCACGCTGCCCGCCGACACCATCAGCTATGCCGACACAACAGTGTCGTGCGGCACCACGTTCGTCTACCGGCTGTATGGCTACCGCCAGGGGGCGAACGACGGGGATAACGTCAACTCGTACTATACCTGGGCAGAAGCCACCACAGATCCCTGCGCGGTTGAGCTGCTGCTGCCAGAAAACGGCTCCGTCTTTAAGACCCGCAGCCCAGAGATGACCTGGGCAGCCGTCACCGACGCGCGCCGCTACCGCATCGAAGTGGGCGATGCCGCCAGCTTCGACGAACCGCTCATCAGCCAGAATGTGACCGAGACCAGCTTCATCCCTGCCGAGCCGCTCACGCCGGGAACATACTTCTGGCATGTGCAGGTTCAGCTTGATGGCTCAGACGTGTGGTCTGAATGGTCTGCCACCTGGAGCTTCACCGTTGACCGCACGAAACCGGCCCCACCGGTGCTGCAGCTCCCCGCAAACGGTGCCACGCTCACCGTTCAGCCAGGGTTTGAATGGTCGGTCATCACAGACGCGGTCGAATACAAGCTTCAGATCGCCACTGATGCCGAGTTTATTGAGCCGCTGGTTGATGTAACCATCACCGATGCATTCTACACACCGGATGCTGACCTCGCCGATGGGTTCTACTACTGGCGTGTGAAGGCCACAGACGAAGCCGGTAACAACAGCGCCTGGTCTGAAACCTGGACGGTGCGCGTGGATGTCGTACCCGTCGTCGCGCCTGATCTCATCACCCCGGCAGACGGTGAGCGTATGCGCAGCCGCAAACCAGTGTTCACATGGAGCGAACCTGGCGACGCCAAGCGCTACCAGATCCAGATTGACAACGATGCAGACTTCAGCTCGCCGTTGTTCTCTGTGAAACTCAAATCTGCAACCTTTACACCGGAAACCAATATCCCGGCGGGCGATACGTATGTGTGGCGCGTGCGCACCCAGGCGCGTGATGGCCTGTGGAGCGAATACAGCGAGCCATTCGCCTTCGAAATCGATCGTACCGGCCCGGCTGCACCCACGCTGTTAACACCAGCGCCAAAAGAAATCCTCGCCACCACAACCCCAACCTTCGACTGGGAAGACCTCCCCGATGCCGACCTGGCTGGCTATGTGATCCAGATCGACAACAATAAGGACTTCTCCAGCCCGTTGGTCAGTGAGACGGTTACTGGCTCCACCTATACTGCCACAACCCCGCTGTCGAACCGCAAGTACTACTGGCGCGTGCGCGGTCTGGACGATGTTGGCAATAAAGGGGAGTGGTCTGGCGGTAACAAATTCTATGTGGAGGTGCTGCGGCGCGTAGCGCAGTAAACCGAGAGCGGTATCACCGCAGTATCGATCACCTGCGAAGCGCTGTACCGTCACAGTAACACGACCATCAGCGCTCCGCAGCGTATGGAGAACCGATTCAAAACTGACGCAATTGTCGTGGAGTTTCGCACTCGATCTTCGCATCCATCATGCCAGCTCTAAAACGGTTTTCCATTATGAAAGAACGAAAGAACCAAGCAGCCACCCCATGCCTCGCACGGGGTGGCTGTTTCTGTGATGCTGTTGCCGAAACGAATCAGCGCACAGGTTTGGCGATTCCAGGAGGATGAGGGTTCGCTGCTGCTTCGCTATGAACCAGGCGCGGCTTCGTCAGCAGTTGTTCGTGGGTTGATGCGCGCCATCTGGAACACGTGCCGTTGGCGTCTCTTGCCCGCATCCCCCTCGCCTGGCCGCGCAGCGGCGGCGGGGAAAGGGGGAACAACGGGGTGAAGCCAACACGGCGCAGAAACCGATTGACCAGCACCCTCCGGAACAGATGTGACAGCGCGTTCGCGACGAAGTATCTTCGCTGTAAAAACCTGGGAGTTATTCCTCACCAGTGGGGCGGGCGTGGGCGATGTAATTGCCGTAAATATCGGCAGATACAAGCCTGGAAAGCTGCGCCTCTACATAACTGGGTGCCAGTCGCAGGTCGGTGAAGACTTCAAAGCTGGGCCAGCGCGGTAGAATCAGGCGATCCCAATGATACGGCCCCACCAGATTCTGTTCGATATCCACACGCGCATAAACGCGAACACCGTGCGCGAAGACCTCATCCTGTGCCTGCTGGTTATAGCGGTCATGGGCGGCGGCACCTTCTTCGCCATAGCTGCCCCAGTCGTACAGGTTGATGTAGTACAGCGGCTCGGTGGCGTATTCTTCTGAGTTCAACAGTTCTTCCAGCATCGCATACGTGGGATCTGCGCCGCCATCAGGATAGATCGCCATCAGTTCCTCAAGGATCTGGGCAGCCGTCTTGCCGTCCACATACGGCGTATCGATGGATGCCGCGTCCACATCCTTCGGCATACTGGCCATCAGCGCTGGCAGATGATCCGTGCCCAGCATCATCTGCACTTCGGCCAGCGCAGCGCTGCGCGCCTCGTGTGCTGCCACCACAGGTTCGCTCAGCAGCAGCGCCACCAGCGCCGCCCGCGATGGCAGCCGTGCGCTGAAGGCCACACCGTCCACATACCGCTCACCTTCCCGTACTGCCAGATCACCCGTCCCGGAGGAGCGGATATCATAGGTCAGGATAATCTGACCGCCCACGTTCCCGATTTCAGACGATACCGCGTCCAGATAGGCCTGGTATTGTGCGTGCGCGGCTTCCGTCGTCAGGTCTGGCGTCATCGCCGCGATTTCGAGATAGACGATCGCGCCCTCGGCATAATTCGGGTGCGCCACCAGCGCTGCCCAGGCTTCAGCGGAGGGGTCAAGCACGGGATCGTTGTAGACGGCGGTAAGCTCGGCCAGCGCGTCGCGCTCGGGTGTCGCTGCCGCCAGGGTGACTGTGGTTTCCGGGTTCAGCATGTCCGCATTCGGATCATACAGGTATCCCTCCGGGAAATAGACCGACACAGGCTCGCCGCTGGCATCCAGGCACAGCAGATGGTTGTTGTCGCCGTCGCCAATATCCGCCAGCGCAAACGGCGTGATTTCGCTTTCTGTTCCGTCTTCGTGCCGCAGGGTGACCCGGTAGAGCGCACGCTCTTCATCACCAGCCTCTTCACCGTCTGGACGGCTGATGCCCCCTGCCCACGTCGCCCGTACCATCTGCACGGTACCGGCTGACGGGCAGCCATCGCCCCGCTGCCGTCCCGCTGTCTGGTCGAGCGTCCACTGCTCCTGCGGTACGCTTTCAGCCAGCACCAGGGAAGGCCCTGCTTCCAGCGGCGTTACGTCTACCGACGCGCCCACGAAATTCTGTGCCGGGGTGCTGGATGTCAGAATCTCGCCCACAACCTCAACGCGCACAGGCGGATCGTTGACCGCGTCGCCCAGTTCCCCGATCAGCAGCACGGTGCGCAGCTCGCCCGCATCTACGGCAGGGCTGAGGGTTACGCAGGACGGTGTGTGCGTAACACCGGATTCCGTGATTACGGCGAAATCTTCCTGCTGCAGCGTGTCTGGGTCAATAACGTCTGAGAGGATCACTGGCATACCATCCTGGCCAGCAGCGCGGCGGCATAACCCGTTCGCGGCGCTTGGCAGGGCGTTATCCAGCCCAAAGAAAGCAGAAAGCAGTGCGGGTGTGCTGGCCGGGTCTGCGGGCGCAGCGGGCTGAGCCGCGCCGGTGCTGGCCACCAGCAGCAAAGCGAGCATCACTGTGGTAAGGAACGCAGTTTGCAGGGATCGTTTCATCGTTCACTCCATAACTTTTACCCGTGCAGTCAGGTGAATGTGTGGTACACTTTGTTACACAGATACAGGTGTAACTGTGTAACAGTTTGTATCATAATCAGCAGCGGCAGGAAGTCAACAAGCAGTTGACGTTGGCCGATACTTAAGTAACAGGTGTAACAGATCATGAACCACGAAGATCCTCGCGTCAGGAAGACCAGGCAGGGCATGCGCGATGCCTTTGTCCGCCTGATTCTGAGCAAAGGCTATGACGCCATTTCGATACAAGACATTGCCACCGAGGCGCAGGCTGCCCGCATCACGTTCTACCGCCATTACCGCGACAAAGAAGAACTGCTCATCGACTGCCTGAACACCCTCTATGAAGAACTGGCAGCGCGCACCGCTAAGATCACCATAGCAGGGCTGGCGGATAACTACTCTCCGGCGCGTGTGCTGTATGAACACATCGAAGCGCAGGAAACGCTTTACCGCATCTTGTTTTCCAGTCGTGGCACACACACCGTTGTGGAGCGTCTGCGCCATCATCTCGCCAATTACGCCATGCAAACCGTCATGCAGACGGGCAGGCAGGCGCAGGGAGCAATCCCGCTGGAGGTTATCGCCTATCATGCGGCCAGCGCTCAGCTTGGCCTGGCCATCTGGTGGCTGGACCACAACAAGCCCTATCCGTTGGAATACATGTCGCAGATTTCCACGTGGCTAACGCTAAGCGGCCTGCTGGAGACCTTTCAGGTTTCTGACCTGCGCCTTCCCGTTCCGCAGTTGTAGCGCCAGCGCCGCTGCGGGGTGACCAATGTGCGGCACAACCGGGATACGTGTCAGTTTCCGGTTTCGGGAGTCGTGCTGTAAAATCACAAAAGTCAGTGAATCACGGATTGGGGTGAAACGAACACAGCCACCGCCAACGGAGGCGGG
>CAZQIJ010000067.1:0-14312 GCA_964592955.1 uncultured Anaerolineaceae bacterium | reverse complement strand
TTACGGTGCCGGGAGAACAAGTCTCCCGGCCAGGGATTCGTCTGTTAGCGTGCCGGTTGTACACCCACTAAAGTGGGTAGTTGGACCTGTTTCGTTAGGGTGGGCGGCGGGGTTTGAAATACCCACCTTGTGTGGGTGTACCGGCTGCCGGATACCAGAAAGGGGCTAGCCAGGGGAAGGGTTCCCCTGGCCGGGAGAGATCATGGCAGATCGACCGTAAACAGGCGGCGCTCAGATTTCGTGCCGCGCACCACACCACCCAGCGTGATGCGGGCCTGCACCTGCCAATCGTACTGGCGGTTGTCCTTGAGGACGACAGCGGGCGCAAGCGTGCTGAGGTCGAGGCTGCACAGCGTCTCGGTGCAGACCTGTGCGCCGGGGAACGTCTGCCGCAGGACGCGCGCGGCGGGCGTCACGCTGCGGTTGCGCACTTCAACGCGGTAATCAGTCGCGCCGGAGGCCGGATCCCACGTGAGCACCGGGCTGGCCGTGGAGACGGTGCCGCCAGCGGACGGCTGCTGAAGTGCGGGTGCCGCCGGGAAGGCCACGCTGAAACTGCCTGCCGCGCTTTTGCTCTTGTTGGGCGCAAGCGTGAGGTTGCGCGCTTCCACGCGCCAGGTATAGGCCCCGTTGGCCAGATCCGGCGTGGCGACCCAGCCGCAGGTGCCGCCATCGCACAGGCTCTCGGCACTCTGCCAGCCAGAAGACACGCTCACCACGTCGTTCAGCAGCACCTTCACGCGATATTCCGCCGCGTCATCGACCTGTGCCCAGGTGAGATACGGTGTGGGGTCGGGTACGCTCGCGCCGCCCACCGGGCTGATGAGTTCGGCCTTTGCCGGGAAGCTGATCGTCAGCGCGCGGTAGGCGCTGAAGGTCTTGCCGACGGCGTTACTGGCAGATACACGCCACTGATACGCCCCGTTGGGCAGGGGCACGGGCGGGATCTGCAGGCCGAGATCGAGCGCACAGCCCTCTGCCTCGCACACATCACCCACCGGGAACTGCTTGTTGAACACCAGCACGTTGGCAGCGCTGAGCACCTGCAGGCGGTAGTGCGTGATGGCGTCGCCCGCCGGATTCGCGGTCCACGTAAACAGCGGCGTCGGGTCGCTGACCGTCAGCGCGGCTTCTGGGCTTACGAGAACGGGCGCGCCGGGTGTGCCAGGCAGCGTGAACGTGAACGGGTTGTTTGTGGCGGGCAGGGTGCTGCCGCTCTTGGCGCTGATGACGGTCCAGGTGTAGACGCCGGTACCGGTCAGCGTGGCGCTGCCGTTCAGCGTCGCCGTGCACAGCGTGGCCGTGCAGGTGATGCTGTCGCTGTTGGCGGCAGGGTCACCTGTGATCACCACATCGGCCAGCGCGCCGGGACGATCCAGCGTGAAGGTGTAGCTGGTGGCCGCGCTGGACGGCGTCCATGTGGCGGCGGTGACGCTGGCGGCGCTGGTGATGACGCTGCCGTTGGCCGGGGATTGCAGCGCGAAGCTGCCCAGCGGTGCCTCGGCGGTGGTGGTGCCGCTCACCGCTGCGCTGGGCAGGCTGGTGATGTCTGGACTGTAGCCGGGGTCGGCAGCCGAGAACGACACGACCACGAAATAGGTGGTGGTGGTGGGCGTAAGGCCGCCGACGGCCAGCGACGTGGCGCTTTTATCTGCCGTTTGGTGGCTGGCGCTGTAGCTATACGGGCCGCCGGGCGTGGTGCTGACGCCCACCGCGTAGTAGCCTGCCGGCTGCGTGGCGTGGTTGGTGGGCAGCGTCCAGGAGAGCGTGAGGCTGGTATCGGCCTGCGCGCTGACGGTTACGCTGGTGGGCGGCACCGTCTGGGATAATTCCCAGCCTGGCGCGTAGGTGTTGAGGAAGGTGGTCAGCGGTGCCGAAAGCCCGTCCAGCGGCAGCGCATTGCTGGTGATGCCGAACCCGGTGAGCCACGTCATGCTGGCCATCGACTCTGGCAGTGCCGTCAGGCGGTTTCCGGCCAGGCCGAGCAGGTTCAGGTTGGTGAGGTTACTGATTTCGCCCGGAACGCTGGTCAGCAGGTTTGTGCTGAGTTCGAGGCTTTCCAGCGCGGTCAGGTTGCTGACCTGCGCGGGCAGTGTGACCATGCGGTTGTTGGAGAGGTTCAGGATCTCCAGCGTGTCCAGCGTCCACAATTCGGCGGGCAGCGTCTCGATCTGGTTGCCGCTGACCTCAATAGACAGGATGCTGTCCAGACTGCCGATTTCGGCAGGCAGCGTCGTGAGCTGATTGTTATAGACCACCAGGTAGTTGAGGCCGGTTAAGCCCCCGATGGTGGCGGGCAGGCTGGTAAGCTGGTTATTCGCGGCCAGCAGCCCGTACAGGGACGGCAGGCTGCCGATGCTGTCCGGGAGGCTGGTGAGTTGATTGTTGTAAACGCTCAGTTCATCGAGCGCGGTGAGGCCGCTGATGCTGGCGGGCAGGGCACTGAGCTGGTTATGCGGCAGCGACAGCACCTCAAGCTGCGACAGGCTGCCGATGCTGTCTGGCAGCACACTGATATCGTTGTTCTCCGCCTACAGGTTGGTGAGGCTGGTCAGGCTGCCGATGCTGTCTGGGAAGGTGGTAAGCTGGTTGTTCTGCACCAGCAGCTCGGTGAGCGCGGCCATCCCGCCGATGGCGTTCGGCAGGCTCGTCAGTTGGTTGTCGCTTACCCACAGCGTCGTGACGTGCGCCAGCGTCCCCACGGTTTCCGGCAGGCTGGTGAGCTGGTTGTTGCTAAGATAGAGTTTGGTGAGGTTCGGGCTGGCAGCGATGCCGTCCGGCACCGAGGTAAAGCCGTTATCCGCAATCGCCAGCATCTGGGTGAGATTGGTCAGGTTGCCGATTTCGGCAGGCACCGCGCCGGTGAACTGGTTCCCGCCCACCGAGAAGTAATACAGTTCGGTCAGGTTGCCGATCTGCGGCGGCAGGGTGCCGGTGAGTTCGTTGGCAGTCAGATCAAGCACGCGCAGGTTCGGGAAGTCCCCAATGGCGGCGGGCAGCGGCCCGCTCAGGCCAAACAACCTGAGGTTGAGTCCAATGACGTGGCCTTCGCCGCACCCTACACCGGTCCAGTCGCAGACGGTGGTATCGCCGCTCTGGTTCCAGTTGTTGGGGCTAACCCCCCACGCTGGTCCGTTGGTGGTGGTATAGAGCGTGACGAGCGCCTGGCATTCACTGGTTGGAACGTCGGTCACTGTGGCGCAGGTGGTATTGGCGCTGGCAGAAATCACCAGCAGGCTGAACAGGGCAGCGACCATGACGGCCAGAAGCGGGTGAGACGGCATGATCGTGCGGCAGACAAGCGAAGGGCGTGCGATGGTGTGGGTGGTGGATACACGTTGGGTAGGGGGTAGGGGTGTACATACATACTCCAGTTAACAGTGCGAACGATAATTGGCTTTAGGACTGATGAAACGGATTGATGTTAAGGAGCGGGGGCGGGCCTCAATACCCGCCTGCTGACTCAGTATAATCGAAAGGCTGCTGAGGGGAAGTAAACGATTTCTGCGCTGGCACAGGCGCACGGGACAAACGAAGTGGTCACGCTGCCACTAAGTGACATTTGTCACAATCCGGCCATGACGAAGCGGTACATGACGAGACCAATTCCCTGAGGCGGTGGGCATTCCCCCCCATAGGCCATGGTTTGCCCTCACCGCCTCGTTCCCCCGCTCACAGCGAAGCGCCCAGGCGAGGGGGAGGTTTGGCGGGCGCGCCCCTACACCAACGTCGCGGTGAAATGGCCGGTCCACCCGCGCGGACCAGGTCCGTCTACCCACTTTAGTGGGTGTATGGGCGGTACGCTGCCAGATAGATACTGGCCGGGGGAACCCTTCCCCCGGCACAGCGGCGGGCCGCTTTGCGGTTCGGCGCTGTCTTCCTTATAATAGACGCTTCACGCCCGATAATGGGATACCCCCCACCATGAAACGCAAACTGCGCGGCCTGAAGCGTACCGATATCCAGTATGATTTTGACCTGTACCGGCGTCCCGTGCCCATCACCGGCGTGGCTGGCGCAGAGCTGAGCGTCATCGACCTGCACCCGGAAGGGGTCGAGGCGACGGTGCTGTTCGTTCACGGCTATGGCGGCTGCGCCGAAACGTGGGAATTCCAGCTTAATTACTTCACCCGCAACTATCGCGTGGTGGCCATGGATCTGCGCGGGCATGGGCAAAGCGACGCGCCCTACACCCAGTACACGATGCGCGAGATGATCGACGACATCGAGGCGGTGCGCGAACACCTCAAGCTGCCAGAGACGTTTGTGCTGGTGGGGCATTCGTTCGGCGGCTCCATCTGCATCGAGTATGCCAACGCGCACCGCGAACGCCTGGAAAAGCTGATCCTCATTGCCACCGCCGGGGAATACCCGCTGCCGCGCGCCGCCACCCTGCTCTACCAGATTCCGTCTGCCATCTACCGCCTGTTCTGGCGCTACCGCCCGCGCTGGAATGCCGAAATCCACGTGCTGAAGCGCATGATGATGAAGAACCTGCGGCACTGGCGCGGCTGGCCCACCATGCGCAGCCTTACGACATCCACGCTGGTGATTACGGGCGAGCGCGACAACTACTTCCCGCGGCGGGTGTTTGAGGACGTGGGGCGCATGATCCCTGGCGCGGAAGTGATCGATGTCGGCTCGGCCAAACACAAGATCCAGCTCGAGCGGCACATGGCGGTCAACCGGGCCATAGAGCGCTTCATCAGCACAGAGAAACGCTCCTGGCGCGGGAAAACGGTGGAGGCGCGCCGCCCCTGGCTGGCGTCATACAGTCCGGGCACGCCGCACACCATCCCCATCCCGCGCCAGCCCATGCACCGCTTTTTGGAGTCCGCCGCCGCCTGGGTGCCCAAGCGCCGCGCGCTGGTGTTTAAGGGCTGGTCGATGAATTACGGCCAACTGAACGCCCGCGCCAATCACTTTGCACACGCGCTGCACGGGCTGGGGGTGCGCCCTGGCGACCGCGTGATGCTGGTGCTGCCCAACAGCGCGCAGTTCGTCGTGGGCTATTACGCCACGCTGAAGATCGGCGGGGTGGTGGTGCTGCCCAACCCGGACGCAGACGCCGGGCAAATCCGCGACGAGATCGTTCAGACCGGGGCGAAGGTGCTGTTCACGCTGCGCCAGTATGAGGCCATGACGCACACGCTGAAGCCCGGCACCACGCTGGAACACGTGATCTTCAGCGACATCACCGGGCACACGCTCACCCATGCAGAAAAAGTGGCGCTGCGGCAGTCTGGGCACATCTTTGAAGACATGCTGCGCGACGCGCCAGACGACCCGCCGCCGGTGGAGGTGGGGGTGGATGACCCGGCAGTGATCGCGTTTACGTCCGGGACGACCGACGAGCCGAAAGGCGTGTGCCTGTCGCACCGCAACCTGGTGGCCAACACCATGCAAACGCGCCACTGGGTGCCGGATCTGCTGTATGGGCGGGAGGTATTCCTCAGCGTGCTGCCGTTTCTGCACAGTTACGGCATGACGGGCGCGATGAATGTGCCCATCGCCATCGGCGCGACCATCATCCTGCTGCCGGTCTTTGAGCTGCAAACGGTGCTGGAGACGATCAGGCGCTATCGCCCCACCATCTTCCCCGGCGTGCCCTCGATGTATACCGCCATCAACCACGCGCACAGCGTGCGCAGCTATGGGCTGGACTCGATTAAGGCGTGCATCAGCGGCGCGGCTCCGCTGCCGGTGGAGGTGCAGGAGGAATTCGAGAAGCTTACGCGGGGCCGCCTGGTGGAAGGTTACGGCATGACCGAATGCGGCCCGGTGACGCACGCCAACCCGCTGTATGGGCAGCGCAAGGTGGGCAGCATCGGCGTGCCGATTCCGAATACAGACGCGAAGATTGTGGATCTCGTGACGGGCGAAGATCTGCCGCCGGGGCGGGTGGGCGAACTGGCGGTGTGCGGGCCGCAGGTGATGACCGGCTACTGGGCATCCAGCCAGGAACCGAACCCGGAGTCGATCATCCGCGACGGCTGGCTGATGACCGGCGACGTGGCGGTGATGGACGCCGAAGGCTACTTCCAGATCATCAGCCGCAAGCGCGATACGATCATGGCCGGTGAATACAGCGTGTATCCGCGCGATGTGGAAGAAGTGTTGTACGAAAACAGCAAGGTGCTGGAGGCGGCGGTGGTGGGTGTGGGCACGGCCAACGGCACGCAGCGGGTGAAGGCCTTCGTGGTGCCGCGCCCCGGCACGACGCTTTCTGCCGAAGAGCTGATTGAGCTGTGCCGCCGCCGCCTCGAAGAATACGCCGTGCCGCTGGAAATTGAGTTCCGCGAGACGCTGCCGAAATCGTTTGTGGGCAAGGTGCTGCGCCGTGTGCTGGTGGAAGTCCACGCGGACGGCAGGAAACTTTAGCGCACGAACAGGGTTCATGCGAAGGGGGCTGGGGCTTTTGCCCGCCTGCACACAGCGCGCGGGGACGGTCCAGCCGCCCCCGCACGTCCGTTACGACTCGTCGGTTTTGGGGGGGTCGCGGTCGAAGCTCACATAGAGGCGGGCATTGGCCGCCCGCGACAGGTCGCGCAGGGTTTCCAGTTCCAGCAGGCGCATGAGCGCCGGGTGATTGTTATAGGCCCCTGCCGCCTTCTCGCGTTCCAGCAGGTCGCGGATTTCCGCCTCGGTGCGGATGCGGTGCGCCTCTGCCTGGGATTCGGCGTCGCGGCGCGCAGCTTCGGCGCTGGACTCAGACGCCACACGCTGGACATCGGCACGCGTTTGCGCTTCCAGACGATCTACCTCGGCCTTGGCGCGCGCTTCGATGATGCGGGCCTCTGCCATACGTTCGGAGGTCAGCACGCGGTTCATGATCTCCTGCAGGTTTCCCGGAAAGATCAGGTCCTTCACGTCTGCGCGCCCGATGACCACGCCATAGCCCGCCGCCAGTTCCTTGACATCTGAGAGGATGTCTTCGGAGAGCTGCGTGCGGTTGGTGAGGATGTCTTCCAGCGACATGGCGGCCAGCGACCGGCGGGCGGCCAACTGCACATCGGTATACAGCCGCGTTTCGTAATCCTCGACGGCCTGGACGGCGGCGCGGGCATCCACGACGCGAAAGCGCACGACGATGCTCACGCGCAGCGCAACCTTATCCGCCGTCAGGATTTCCTGACCCTTAATCGTCAGATCACGCTCGCGCATATCCACCAGCAGGACGGTGATCTGCGGGGTGCGGCGAAACAGCACGCGGCGCGGAAGGGTATAGCGACCGGCTGGCAGCACGTTCTTCAGCACACCGTCTTCGATCCACAGCCCACGGTGCGTTTCGTTAATGATGATTTCGCCGTTGTTGAAGGTGAGTTTGGTCATCCGTTCCTTCCTGACTCCGCAAAACGAGATCGGGGAGCAAACGCTCCCCATCGCAGTGTGTCCCGCAGCAGGGGCGATGTGAGGTACAAGCCTTAACAGATTGACAATCTATTAACCATGATTATTGGATAACCTGGCATGTTATCGTATGTGGCTCGCCGCTGCCCCTGCCGAGACACCTACAGTGTACAACCGATTTCGGTGCGCTGTAAAGGGTCAGTATGGGTCAGATATGAAGCCGTTGGTGGCGGTCAGCCACTGTCGCCAGACGCCTGCCCCCGCATCGCATCCCTGACCGCGTCGGATGTGCTGCGCGGCATCGACGGCTTCTGCTTGAACCAGCGGTCTGATACAGACGCGACCACCGCTTCTTTGCAGCGCGCCTTTTCCGCATCGTCCTTCAACTGGTCGCAGGCGGTCATCAGGTTTTCAAACTGGCGGATCTCCAGCCGCTCCAGATGATAGGTATCCTTGCGGCGGTTGGCGCTGCGGCTCTGCGCAAAGAACAGCAGCGCGATGGCCTGCCCCATAAACCCGGCAACCGCTGCATAGGCCCCGGTGGTATCCTCTCGATACAGCGCCAGCAGCCCCGCAGCAAAGATCAGGGCGAAACCAACCAGCGAAACCAGAAGCGAGAAGACGAAGTACAACCGCGCCTCATTGTTGGTGCTCTCATAGTCCTTTTTGATGTCCACGGCCAGCGTCTCATTGATGGTGCCAAATTCGCGCATCGCACTCGTGTAGATCATGGCGGCCTGGTTGACGTAGGTCTGAAGCACGGCCATCAGCTCCTCATTTTCTTCGGCGGTAGCCCGGTTGACGTAATCGTAGTGAATCCACAAAACCCCTTTGGACTGGCCGCGTACCCTGAACGGCAGGCAGATGGCAGACCTTACCCCCAGGCTGATGGGCAGCGGGTGAAAGCCCACTTTCAGCACGTCTGCGAAGGCCTTCGGTTGGCCGTCGCGCATGATCTGCCGCGACAGGCCGTTGCCGCGCACGATCTGTTCAACTTTGTAGCTTTCGTATTGGCCGTGCGTCACCATCTTGACAGGGATGTGGTCTTCATCAAACAGGATGAGGCTGACCCACAGCGCTTTGGCTGCCAACCGCGTGAGTTCCACCATACTGCGCAGGATAACTTCGCCGTTCTCCAGTTCGAGAAAGACGGCGCTGGCGCGGTTGAGGTTGATCATGCGGTCTTTACGCAGGCGCAGGTTGGCCTCAATGCGCGATTTCTGCAGGATGATGGCCACGTATTTGCCGAATTCCTCAGCCAGCTCCACGTCTTCTTCGCTGAAGGCATTCGCCACCGCGCTTTCCAGGTTGATGACGCCGAGCACTTCGGGGCGGCCTTTGGCATCGGTGATGCTGATGGGCACCGCCAGTTCAGACATCGTGCTGGAGTCAAAGGCGATGTACTCCTTCAGCACGTGGGGGCGTTTTTCCTCGCGCAGGTTGGGGATATGAAAGGTCTCGTTATGCAGGGCGGCGAGGCCCGTTACCCCACGTTTGCCGTTCCAGCGCGGGTTGCCCTTCTCCACATCAAATGCGCCAATTTCCTGCTTGAGCGCTGCATAGCGGGTGACGGGATGAATGGTCTCGAACGTCAGAACGCGCCGCTCGTGCGGGTGTTCCGGGAAGAGGGCAATATAGACGTAATCTGCCGCGACCAGGCCGTTAAGCAGTTCGACGATGCGGTTAAGCAGTTCCCCGCGCGATTTCTGAGACAGGATTTCTTCGATGGCTTCGTTGAGGCGGTCGCGGACGGCCTTCTTGCGAAACAGGTCCGTCACCAGCTTGTCTGTACCAAAGGCCAGCGCGGCCACCTCTGCGAAAAGCCGCAGCGCGTGGCGCTCCACACCCGTAAAATCCGTCTTGCTGGTGGAATTAAGGAACAGCGCGCCGACGATTTCGTTCTGGTAGACGAGCAGTGTGCCCAGGGAGGACTGCACGCCCTGCTCGATGAGGCCCGGATTCAGCGTTTGGGACTTATCCGTCACGCTGAAAACCTGCGGTTCTGGGCTGCCCCGGTAGTAGGCTTCGATCAGTACACGGGTTGAGCTTTGCTGCCCCGGATCGTTGACGCGCGGCTCGAACGGGCGGAAGTGATCCGGTTTCTTATGGAACGGCCCGTGCTGGGTCACACGGATATCGGCACCCGAAGAAGCGACAGTGATAGGCCGCAGCACCGCAGATGTGGTGTTGGTGAGGCTCATGGCACTTTCCAGGATACTGTCGATGGTGGCCTTCAGCCGGGCAGCCTGCACCGGTTCGGAGTGCTGCTGCGGCATGGCGTTGGCGATGCGCAGGCTGTTGAGCGCCGTAAAAGCCTCAGCAACCAGTTGCAGCGACCACGTCCGTTCGATGAGGGCGGCCACCTGCTGCGCCATCTGTTCGACCAGGCTGCGGTCATAGGGCGTGAAGAAATCGGTCTCATAGTGGCTGGCATAGATCACGCCGATGGTGCGATCTTCGTCCGGTTTGACGAGGATCTTCACCGGCACGATGAGCGCCGAGCGCACGCTGTTTTCCAGCACCTGCTGTGGCACAATCCGCGCTTTCTGCCGGTTTTGGCTCCAGATATCGTAGATGGTCACGCTGCTGGCGTTGGGCTGAAGCAGGCGATCTACTGCCGCGTCGGTGGCCTTCCACACGTACTGCTGCTGCCGGGTACGCTGGTGCGGGTACTCCACCCACTCCACGAGGCGCGTTTCGTCTGGGCTGATGCCAGCGCCGGCCTGCCCGCTGCGCTCCTCGCGGGCGAGATAGATGCAGCGGTCACATTTGAGGGTGGTGCCGATGGCTTCCACGATCCGGTAAAGCAGCTTGTCTCGATCCTGTTCGCCGCTGATCTCGCGCAGGACGGTGTTCAGCACGCGTCCGTTGCGCTGGCGCAGGCATTGTTCGATGGCGTCTGCCGCTTCATCGGAAAAGCGGTCCAGCAGCGCCAGGTCAACACCACTTTCGGCGTAGGGTTCGCGAACACGGTCGAGCGTGATGACGCCAATCGCCTCGCCCACATAGATTAGCGGGATGGCGATCCACGACCGAACATCCTGCGTTTCCGGTGCGTCTGTCCATCCCAGCGCTTTCAGGTATTCCGGGTCTTCTTGGCGCAGTTTGTCTACCTGTATCCACATGCTGCGCCGCTTGCCGATGACCTGCTGCATAAGGCGATCCTTGCCAATGGCGCGCAGCAGATCGCGGTTGAGGGTATAGCGCATCGCTGGTGCAGTTTTGTGGGCCAGCTTGGCGCGCTGCTGGCGGCTTTCGCCTTTGTCGCCGCGCGGATCGATCAGCGCAATCGTGGCGCGGTCGAAGCCGACGGCGTCGCCCAGAAAAGCGAAGATGATATCTGCAATTTCGGCGATGCTGCGCGTGCTGCTGGGCGACGACGGTCTAAGCTTGCGAATGAGGCGGCGTATGAGGCGCTCGCGGCGCATATCCTTAGAAAGGGACTGGATATACCCGCCCAGGACGTTCTCATTAAACGGGCAGGCGAAGGCGAACGCGCCAGACTGCATCACTTCGTTGGAACTGACACCGTCGTCGTCTCGCCCAAACACCACAATCACCTGCACATTGCGCAGCTTGTCCTTCCAGCGGGGCAGGTACTCTTTCCAGCGCTCAGGCGCGGTGTGGTCCGTCCAGTAAACCAGCACCGGATCGCGGCGGCGAAGCTGTTTCCACTGGGCGGGCAGCGTGGTAATATCTTGAACAGTCGTCAGGTCGAAATGCGCCTTCAGATAGTCGGTGGCTTGTTGGTGGTGCAGCGCTTCCTGGGGACCTGGCGCGCTGGCGAGTTCATCTAGCAGCAGCACAGGCACAGGGGGACGAGGCGGCTGGGTGAGGCGCACGGCGTCGGCAGGGCGTCGCCATCGCTTGATGGCCGAGCGAAGTGAGCGGAATATGGGGCGAATTTTGTGTGCCATAAAGCTTCTCGTAAAGAAAGCTATATTCGGACGATGGACTGCTCACCTGTGACAGGTACGGTTGGTCAACCGATTGCTGCGCCTTTTTGCCCTCGCTCCGCCGCTGTGCGGCCAGGCGAAGGAGGATGTGCGCACAAGTCGTCAACAGCATCTGTGACACCGTTCTACAGTGAACTGCTAGCACAAACCCCGTGTAGGGTTTGTAATTTCCAACCAGACTAACCATAATAGAGCGTGAAGTCAAGCGACTCGGACCAGACTATTAATCCGACCGCCGCGCGTGACGGCCCAGCCATCGCAGATGAGGCCAAACCCGCCCGCACCCCCTCTCATGCCTACAGCACAGGGTGGGGGAGCGGGGGACCGTCGGCTGAGGGCTTCACGCAGCATCCCGTACAGAGCACGAAAGTGAAGGGCCAACAATGAAGATCGTATCGGTAAACGTTTCGATGCCGAAGGTGGTGCAGGACGCGCGCGGCCACCAGGTGGAAACAGGTATCTTCAAAGCACCTGTGGAAGGGCGCGTGAGGGTGCGCACGCTGAACCTCGAAGGCGACGGTCAGGCGGATCTGAGCGTGCATGGCGGGGTGGATAAGGCCGTGTATCTGTATCCCCACGCGCATTATGCAACCTGGGCGGCAGAGCTGGGCCGGGACGATCTGCGCTATGGGCAGTTTGGCGAAAACCTGACGGTGGACGGCGATCTTACGGAAGATGCCGTCCATGTGGGCGATATCTTCCGGGTGGGGCACGCGGTGCTGCAGGTCACGCAGCCGCGCTCACCCTGTTTCAAGCTCAACCTCAGGATGCTGATGCCCACGTTCGGCAAGCTGTTTTTGCAGAGCGGGCGCGTGGGCTATTACGCGCGCGTGCTGGAAGAAGGCGATGTCGCGGCGGGCGATGCCATCGCGCTGCTGGAGGCGGAGCCGCACGCCGTCTCTGTGCGGGATCTCTCTAACCTGTGGTATTACGACGAAGACAACCTCGAACTGCTTCAGCGCGCGGTGAACGTTGAGGCGCTGTCCCCTGGATGGCGCGACGGGTTCGCCGAGCGGCTGCTGCGCCTGACGACGGGGGGAAACGCGCTGCGGTGAGGCGGGCGCGGCGTGTGCGCTGCTGCGTCCCGGCATGGCAGGACGGCGCAGCAGTCACGGTTTGCGCTTTTCCTGCGCAGCGCCAGCCCTGCTGGAGTGCGCCTCGGTATCCAGGTCGGCCAACAGGCGCTCCAGAGAGGCGTAGCGCGCTGCGTGGGCACCCTTGCGGCTGCGCTCACGCGGGGATGGCCGCAGCCCGTCAAGCGGGGACGCAGGCAGGATGATGTCTGCCAGCGCGAAGACGGCCAGCCCCTGGCACCCCAACTTTGCAAAAGCCCTACAAATTGGCCAGATCGACGCTCAGCGGCGAGGCATCCCGCGCGCTCAACCGGATGGCGGTTGCACAGAGGCGCGATGATAAGTATAATTATAGAACAAATGAGCAAGAGGGCGTGTGATGAGCAATCTGGAGTCTCATGATGAACTGGAAGCCTTACGCCTTACGCTGGCGGCGCGTTTCGCCGCGCTGGAACAGGCCTTCGATGCGCTGGATGCGCAGGCTGAGGCCGACATTGTTCAGTGGCGCTATGCGCTGCGCAGTGCCCACGCGCTTCAGCCGGATTACTTCCGGCGGGAGGGATTGCGGCGCGGCGTGCTGGTGGAGGACGAACCCGCCGAGGCAGCAGCGTTTTACGCTTACGGGTACGACACGCAGCAGCGCATCGTCTACCACGCCTTTTTCGACATCTTCGCGCTGCCGCGCACCGCGCACTATTACCGCTATGCAGATGGCGAGGTCGAGATGGCGGCGTATGGTCACAACACCCACACCGACTCCTACGCGCTGGATGTGGTGGCGCGGCTGGTGCTGGACGCCGACGGCAGGCCGCACCTCTATGGCGAACACCTCCTGCTGTCGGATCGCGTGGTGCAGACGCTGGAACGCTGCCATTACGACGCAGACGGGCGTCTGCACCGCATCGAGCAGCGCATCGTCAGCCGGGGCCAGCATACCCAGGCGGATCTCGACCGCCTGTGGGATGATATCATGGCCCAGCAGCGCCTGACAGCGCGCCTGTTGGGGACCGAGGACCTGTTGGAACAGTCGCTGGCCGCCGCTGACCTGCCGCAGTTCCAGGCCGCAGATCACGATCACGGCATGGTGCAGGAGTATGTGTATGACGGCGAACGGCTGCTGCGCATCGTGGCGCGCATCGCCGGGCAGAACCCTGGCCCGGAACGTGTGCTGTACTGGGCGCGGCAGCAAGAGACCTGGCTCGAACCGCGTTTTTCTGCCGCGCGCGAAAGCCTGACCGCCTATGTGCTGGAAACGCTGCGGCAGCAGGCGCTTGCGGAAACCGTTTATGTGCTGGTGCTGGCCTTCGACCTCACGGCAGACGCCAGCCTGACCGCGCACCTGGGGTATGAGTCTCACCGGCGCGCGTGGCAGGCCGAAACCGCACCCCCATATCGCGTTTACGCCCATCTGCTGTCCACACTGGCAGAGGTGGAGGGCGAGGGGGCTGTGTTCGTGGCGCTGCCGCCGCCGCTGCCAGACGGCTATACCCGCTTCATGCACGAGATGCGCGCCGACCACCAGTGGGATGTCATCGACGCGCTGCTGACCGGCATTGCGCAGGATCTCAACCGCGCCGATTGGGGCGGGGTGCTGGCCACCACCGACGATTTTATCGTGGTGGCCGGGGACTTTGCCGCGCTGGAAGATCCGCACGAGGCGCTGTCTGAAAGCGTGCCGCAGGATAAGCTGATGCTGCTGCGCAAGCGCGGGTGGATTGTCGATGACTTTTCCTGACCTGTGCGAACCGCCCCTACGAAATGACGGTGTAGGGGCGCGGCCTGCCGCGTCCGCCCGCCGCCGACCACAACCCGGACCGGCGATGTCACCGCGGCGTTGGTGTAGGGACGCGGCCTGCCGCGTCCGCCCGCCGCCCGACAAACCCGGACAACGCAGGCGTTGTCCCTACCGTGCCCCGCCGCGTCTCTTTGCCGG
>CAZQIJ010000066.1:0-14346 GCA_964592955.1 uncultured Anaerolineaceae bacterium | reverse complement strand
GACCTGCTGCTGGAAGGCGACGAGACTTTCGTCCTCGCCTACACGCTGACTTCACCCGTTGGCGCGGTCATCGGCGCGCACACCGTCACCATCACCGACGACGAAACCGCCGTGGTGGGCTTCGACGCGGCCACCTCATCGGTCGCAGAATCGGCCTCGCCGCACAACGTGCCGGTTTCGCTCACCATCTCCGGTACAGGCACCGGCCCCGCGCAGGTCGAAGCGGACGTGACTGTCGTCGTCAACACCACACCCGCCAGCGCCCTCACGCCAGATGACTACACCCTCACCACCGCGCTGCTCACGTTCGTCGCAGGCGACGACTCGCCCGTGACCGTGAACGCGTCCAGCACGCTCGTCAACGATGTGCTGGTGGAAGGCCCCGAAACCTTCGCCCTCGGCCTGGGGGCTGTCACCGGAGGCGGTACCATCACCCCCGGCACCGTCGCCCACACCGTGACGATCACCGACAACGACAGCGCCACCATCGCCTTTGCGACCGACAGCGGCAGCATCGTTGAAGGCACGGGCGGCACCACCACCTACACCGTCAACGCGGTGCTGGATCTCGTCACCGATGGCACCGGCACCCCCGGCCTGCCCGCTGATGTCACCGTCACCATCGACAGCGCTGAAGTCACCGCCAGCGACACGCTGGATTACGCCGTGACCACCGCCTCTGTCACTTTCCTGACCACCGACGGCGATAACGCCACGAAGCCGGTGAGCGTCAGCATCGTGCCAGACGCCATCGCCGAACCCAATGAAACCTTCAACCTGCTGCTGGCAGGCGCGGCACCCGGTGGAACGACCTTCAGCCTCACGCCGCACGTCGTCACCATCACCAACGACGACACCGCCGAAATCAGCATCACCGAGGCCAGCGGCACGCCCAACGACAACGCTGTCGCCGTCAGCGAAGATGGCGCGCAGGCGCTCTACAACGTCGTCCTCACCAGCGAACCCACCGCCAACGTCACCGTCACGCTGACCTTCGGCACGCAGATCGAACTGAGCACCGACGGCGTGAACTTCATCGCGTCGCCGATTGACCTTACCTTCACCCCCGCCAACTGGAACGTGCTCCAAACCCTGGTTGTGCGCGCGGTGAACGATCCTGACGTTGAACTGCCGACGCACACCGCCACCATCACCCACGCCAGCGCCAGCGCAGACCCGGCCTATAACGGCGCAGGCGCGACCTTCACCCCCAACAATCAGGTGGTGGTCAGCATTACCGATAACGATACGTCCGGCGTCACGCTGGCCACCGCCAACCTGAACCTGGATGAATCCGATGTCGCCACGACCGCCAGCTACACCGTTGTGCTGACTTCGCGCCCGACTGCGGATGTCACCCTCACTGCCGCCTTCGACCTGGCCCAGGTCACCGTCAACGGCGAAACCGATGGCACCGCCGCGCTCACCTTCACCAACGCCAACTGGAATACGCCGCAGACCTTCACCATCACGGTCATCAACGACAACATCGACGAAGGCGCAACCTATAACGTCACCCTCACCAACGCGGTCAGCAGCACCGACCCGAACTATGCAGATAACACCGCCGCGCCATTTACGCCCACCAGCATCGTCACGCTCACCGTCACGGATAACGACGACGCCAGCCTCGCCATCAACCCGGCCACCGTAAACGTGACCGAAGGCGGCGCAGCCGACACCTACACTATCAGCGCGGGCACACAGCCCACGGCCAACGTCGTCCTGACGCTGACCTTCAACAGCGCCGAAATCCGCGTCGATGGCCAGATCTCGCCCTACGACGTGACCCTCACCCCCGCCGATTTCAGCGTGGATGTGGTGGTCTCTGCCGTCAATGACGATTTCGACGAAGACGCCGAGGTGGAACTGATCACCCACGCCGTCGCCAGCGCAGACTCGTTCTACGACGCGCTGCCGGATGGCGCTCAGGTGACGGTCAACATCACCGATAACGACACCGCGGGCGTCACCCTCACGCAGAGCGATGGCTCCACGGCGGTCATCGAAGGCGGCGCGCTGGATAGCTACACCGTCATCCTCAACAGCGAGCCGACCGCCAGCGTCACCGTCACCCTGACCTTTGACCCCGCGCAGATCACCGTCAACGGCGACACCGATGGCGCTGTGGACGTTGCCTTTGCGCCCGCAGACTGGGACACCGCCCAAACGCTCAGCGTCGAAGCCGTGGATGACCTCAACGACGAGGCCAACCCACATTCCAGCACCATCACACACGCCAGCGCCAGCGCAGACCCGCGCTACGACGCCGCCGGGGCCGCCTTCACGCCGAATAATCTCGTCGTCGTCAGCATCACCGATGACGATACCGCAGGCGTCACCCTCACCGAAAACAGCGGCACACCCAACGATAACGCCATCACCGTCATCGAAGGCGGCGCGGGCAGCAGCTTCAACGTCGTCCTCACCAGCGAACCGACTGCCGATGTCGAAGTGTCCATGACCTTCAACGACACCCTGATCCGCGCAGGCTCGCCAACGCTCGGTGGGTCGTCGCTCATCCTCACCTTCACCCCCGCCAACTGGGATACCCCGCAGATCGTCAGCGTCGAAGCCGTCGATGATGCCATCTTCCAGGGCGTGGGCAGCACAAACATGGCGCTGGCCGTTGGCAGTACCGATCCGTTCTATGTCGGTGCGCCCATCTCGCCCGCCTCGCCGGTCGTGGTCAACATCACCGAAGACGACGCGCCCGCGCTGGTCTTCACCAATGCAGACGGCAGTCCGCTGAACCTGCTGACCGATCTCGCCGTGCGTGAAGGCTTCACGGATGACCAGTATCGCGTCGAACTCAACACCCAGCCGATCGGCGATGTCACCGTGACCCTCACCTTCGACGCCGCTCAGCTTCAGCTTGCAGCCAACGGCGGCGCGTTCCAGGGTTCGCCCCTCGCGCTGACCTTCACGGCGGCCACCTGGAACGTCCCGCAGGTGATCGATGTGCGCGGCGTTGAAGACTTCACCGTCGATCCCGGCACGCAGTTGGTCACGCACGATACCACCAGCGCGGCGGACGGCTTCTACAACGCGCTGGCCAATGTCGATGCGACCGTGACCATCACCGATGGCATTGTGGTGCCGCCGGATGCCTTCGCGCTCATCCGCCCTGCCGACACCATCTTCATCCCGGATGTCACGGCGCTGGGGGCCTTCCGTTGGCAAGACACCTACAACAGCGGCAGCCCCGGCCTGACCTTCGACCTCACGGTTGATCGCACCCTGCCCACCGCCCAGGCTGGCGTCCTCACCTTCGTCGGCGTCACGCGCGGCGCAGATGCAGACGCGCTCACCTGCGACGGCGCAGAATGCGTCCTCAGCATCGGCGCGCCAGAACAGGCCCTGCTGACCAACGGCACCTACACCTGGACCGTCACGGCGTTCAGCCCGCTGGGCAGCACCACCGCCAGCAACGCGCCGTTCACCTTCACCGTCGATAACACCGGCAACCTGGTCATCAATGGCAGTTTTGAAACCGCCGGTGCCAACAAGAAACAGGCCGACGCCTGGGAAGGGCTGGTGCTTTCGCCCGGCAATGACCGCCGCAAGTGCAACACCCCCACCAAGACCATCGCCTTTGAGGGGAACTGCGCCTTCCGGCTGCGCTTCCTGACTGGCTCGATCCCTGGCCCCACCACCGACCGCACCCTGCGCCAGGTCATCAGTCAGCCGTCCTATGGCCGGGTGAACGATGTCCTCACGCTCACGGCCTGGGTGCGCGGCATCGACCAAACCACCGGTGCCCGCATGCAGCTTAAGGTGAAATATGCCGGCGGGCTGCCCACGCTGAAGGCGCGCGTGCCGGTCCCCGCGGGCACCTACGACTATCAGCAGCTCACCGGCACCGTCACGCTGGCCGGCCAGCCGAAGAAGATCATCGTCGCCTTCCAGCCGCGCGCCTCACGTGGGACGATCTACATCGATGATGTCGTGCTCACCCTGACCCCTGCCGACGCCCCGCGCAACGCAGACGGTCAGCCCACGCCGGAAGTCCTGCCGGAGATCCAAACCGCCCCGGATGGCTGGCTGCCACTGCCGCCAGCCCCCGGAGAAGACAGCTAGCGCCTGCGAGCACGGTGGCCAAACCCGGCAGCATGGGGTTCAGGCCGCCGCCTCGCCTGGCACGCAATCCGTACCGGCAGGGGTGCCCACCCGGCATCCCTGCCGCTCATGCGCATGAATAAGGGGTACATGAACGTGACTAAACACACACAACGTCTGTTTTTCGCACTTCTTGCTTTCGGCATTGCCTTTGCGCTGGTCGCGGTCGAGCGCAGCCGCGCAGCCGTTCAGGTTGACCTGTTGATTATCGACGAGGTAACTTTTATCCAGTGCGGCTCAGCCTCCATCGAGGGCAGTTGGCGCATTTCGGCCTATAACACGGACGGCGCGCTGGTCAACGGCACCAGCCCCATCACCGCCACGGAGTACTACACCTCCAATAACGGCTCCGTGCCGCCCGTCGTCGCCAGCTACCTCAGCGGTCAGGTGTGGCCCTTCTACGTGACCATCCCGCCCGCGCCCATCAGCTATATCGAGTTCTACGCGGTCTCTACCGATAATCCGAGTGTGCGCACAGATACCGTCCGCATCGACTGTGATGGCACCATCAGCAACCTGGGCGGCGGCACCGCCAGCGGCTACCAGGCCCCGGATGACCGCCTTAATCTGGGCGCGGGCGACCTGCTCAACGTCATCTATGCCCGCCGCGATACCGCCCAGCGCCCCGTGCTGCACGTCTACAGCCTTAGCAGCCAGAGTACCGGCGTGTTTGAAGGCGCGTTTGCCTATGAAGCCCTCGCGCCCTACCTCAGCGACGCGCCAGACGAAAACACCCTGATCGGCAAAATCGACGCAACCGCGCTGTATGCCCTGACCACCGGCGAGTTCCAGATCGTCATCGGCCCGGATCGTGAGGAGAAGACCTACAGCATCATCTTAACCGGGCTGCCACCGAAGCGTATCTATTATCTCAATTAATGAATCTGCGATGGGGCGGCCCGTGCCGCCGCCATCGGGGCACCGACTGTATCGCGCTGCGCAGGTGATCGCTCTCGCCAGAGGAATAGAGGAAGTAAGGTTATGTCCATAAAAACACCATTACTCAGGATCCTGATCCTGATCGGTCTTATCACAGGGGTGGGGGTCTCCGCGGTGCTTGCTGTGCCCGCCATCGCCACCGATGACACCTACATCATGAATCCCAACACCGTCCTCACGGTGTCCGCGCCGGGACTCACCGCCAACGATACCGGCTTCAACGCGGCCACCCACCGCATTGAATCCTATGACGGCATCAGCCAGTTCGGTGGGGTGGTGACCGTCAATGCCGATGGCTCCTTCACCTACGATCCGCTGCCCGGCTTCAAAGGGGTGGATACGTTCATCTACACCGTCCGTACCGACGAAGGCTCGGCCACCGCGCTCGTGACCATCAACGTCGTCGGCGAAACGGTATGGTTTGTGGATGACGGCGCGGCACCCGGCGGCGATGGCACCTACACCAACCCCTTCAACACCCTTGCGCCGCTTAATTCCAGCGCCACCGACCCAGACGGCGCGGGCGACCTCATCTTCATCTTTGACGGCACCTACGCCAGCGGCATCGCGCTGGAGGACGGCCAGAAGCTGGTCGGGGAAGGCGCGGGCCTCACCCTGACAAACTCCGGTATCTCCATCCCCGTCGGCAGCCGACCGGTTATCAGTTTCGCCACGCCCATCACGCTTGGTAACAACAACACCGTCAATCATGTAGACATCACGGCCACCAGCGCCGCCATTTCCGGCGCGAACATCAACAGCGCTGCGCTCTCCAACATGGTGGTGACGCTGAACAACGCCATCGGTGTTTCATTCCCCAACGCCACCGGCACCATCACGCTGACCAATGTCAGCATCGACGGCGTGTTGGGGAGCGCCGGGGCCGCCCTGGCGATGGCCACTGGCACTGCCAGCATCACACTGGTCAACAGCCCCATTAACGTCACTGGCGATGGCTATCCGGTCTACTTCTCCGGTAACACCGGCGCGATCACCTTCGACACCGACAGCGACATCATCGCAAATACCACCCTCGGCCTGAACGTGCGCTTCATGACGGCCGGCAGTTCGACCACGTTCGCGGGCGTCAGCGTGACGGCCAGCGCCGACGACGCGGTGATCCTGACCGGCAACAACGCCACCTCCACCGTCACGTTCACCGAGGGGATCGTCGCCAACGCCAGCGCCGCCGATGCCGCCGCCTTCACTGCGGGCACCGGGCGCTTAAGAATCGACGGCACCGGCAGCCTCCTCACGGCGGCTGATGGCTCCGCGCTCTTGCTCAACGGCACGGAACTTACGCAGAACGCCACCTTCGACAGCCTGTCATCCACCAACAGCAGCACGGCTGGCGTCGCCGTTGTTGACCCCGTCGGTAACAACGATATCGTCGTCAACGTCTCCACCACCATCACCAACGCCAGCACCGCAGGCATCAACGTCACCAGCCCCGCCCCCAGCGGCTTTATGTTTACCACCGCCGTGCTGGCGGCCACCACCAGCGGTGTGGGCATCAACGTCAACAATGCGGCGGTCACGGTGACAGATAACACCAGCACCCTCACCAGCACCGGCGCGGCCGCCATCGTCGCCTCCGACGCCGTGCTGAACCTCACGTTTGCCACCCTCGCTTCCAGCGGCGGCGCGAACGCCGTCAGCTTTACCAACGCCAGCGGCACCGTCACCACCACCGGCGGCGCGCTGAGCTCGGCGGCGGGCGCGACGAACCATGTCGTCGCCATCAGTGGCAGCACGCTGGCGTTTACGCACGGCGGCTCGGTCGCCAAGACCACGCAGGGGCTGGCGGTCAGCATCGACGGCCTGACCAACCCCGGCAGCGTCACGTTCAACGGCACAGTCACCGGGAGCAACGCCTCTGGCGGCATCAGCATCGCCAACAGCACGCGCCCGGTCACGTTCACCACGCTTAACCTGGGCACCAGCGGCGCACGCTTCGCCACAACGCCCGTCACCCTTTCAAACAACACCGGCGCGGTGAGCTTAGGCAATGTGAGCATCTTTACCGCTGGCGCACCAGCGCTCAACATCGCCTATACCAACGCCAGCCCCGGCACGGTCTCTTCGACCAGCGGCACGCTGGACGCAACCGGCGCGGTTTCTGCCCTCGTCGTGAACCCCACCGCTGGCCCACAGCCGTTAGCGCTTGGCTTAGCGTCCATCGCCAGCCCCGGCGCAGGCGCATACGGCATCGTCATCAACAATGCCAGCGGCACGCTCACCGTCACCGGCACCACCACCCTGGGGGCCAAAACCACCGCCGGTGTGCAGATCACCAATTCCAGCCTCGCCGCTTCCTTCAAGGAGCTTGATATCACCGGGGCCGCAGACGCCGTGAAGCTCACCAGCAACACCGGCAGCTTCACCATCACCGGGGATACCGCTGGCAGTACTGACGGTGCAGGCGGTAGCATCAGCAACATCACCCAGAACGCCTTCGACCTCCTCAACGTCACCAATATCACGTTGAATGACCTGCAGGTCACCAACACCGGGGATCACGCCTTCGTTGGAACCGGCGTCAACGGTCTGGCGCTGGATAATGTGGACGTGGTGAACGCCGGGGACAGCGATAACGACAGCGCCCTGTACTTCGCCGCGGGCTTTGCCGATAACCTCTATGGCACGGTGACCATTGCCAACAGCAGCTTCAGCCAGTTCAGCGAAAACGGGCTGTACATCGCCAATGCACTGAGCCAGACGCTGAACCTCACCATCACCGCCAGCAGCTTCACCGACAACATCACCCCGGATGAATGCGGCGGTGTGAGCTGCAGCGGCAAGGGCCTGCTGATCCGCCAGAGCGGTACGACCATCACCACCGTCAACATCGATGGCGCGACCTTCAACGACATCGACGAAGCCGCCATTGATGCCGCCATTGACGGTGCCAGCGCCCCGCGCCTCAACTTCTATGTGCGCAACTCGACCTTTGACCCCAAAGCTTTCGCCTATGGCGATTTTGAAACGGCAGAGGCCGGCATTCGCCTGCGCGTGAGCTCTGGCAACGGTATCGTCGATTTTGACATCGTGAACAACCAGTTTGTGCAGCACAGCGGCTTCGGCGAGGCCGTGATCTGGGTTGAAGGGGCCAATGCGGGCAGCAACGTGCAGGGTACCATCATAAACAACAACATCAATGGTGCCCCTGAGGGCAGCGGCATTGTGCTGTTCCCGGATGTGGGCGCGTCTAGTTCGGTCGCGTCCCTCACCATGATTGTGCGCGTGGAGGGTAACACCGTCACCAATCAGGCCGCAAATGCCTTCTGGGTGAACAGCAACTCGGCTGCCGCAGGCTCCACCGTCAATATTGACATCGCCCTGATCAATAACCGCTTCACCACCACACCGAATGATCCCAATATCGGCGCGTTCTACGATACAGTCTATCTCGAAGGGCGTGCGAACAATACCGCGTGCTACAAAGTGACGGATAACTGGATTGCGCCCGGACTTGGCGGCGGCTTCGCCCTGTACATGACCCGAACCGGGCTCGGTACCATTTACCTTGAAGGCATGTCTGGCACCGGCGACGTCAACGCCCAAACCTACCTGACCGGCGCAGGCAACAACCGCAACGAAACCGGCGCGGGGCCAGCATCCGTCGTGTCTGTTTCAACAGGGGGTACGATAACTCCCAACAACTGTAACGCCGAAACCCTCTTGCCATAAACGTTAAGGGGGGGTACCGTGCCCACCCACCGCCGTTTCGTAGTAGGGGGCGAACCTGTGTGTTCGCCCGCCCATTCGCATCAGGTTGAGGTACGCGTACCGCGACAAGATGCGCATGATGGGGTGCAGGGGGCTTTGCTCCCTGCCGGGGTCATAGGGGCAGCACCCCTATACACGCTGTGCGCTTAACCCGGCATATTCGTCTGGTCTTTGCAACAGGTTGTGCCGGTCACCGCCTGGTCTGCATTCAAGTTACAGGAGATCGCCGTATGGCAGAACCATTTCTATCAGAAATACGCCTCATGTCTTTCAATTTCCCGCCCAAAGGTTGGGCGCTGTGTGATGGGCAGCTTCTTCTCATCGACCAGAATCAGGCGCTGTTCTCGCTGCTGGGCACCACCTTCGGCGGCGATGGCCGTGTTAATTTCGCCCTCCCGGACTTCCGTGGCCGCACCCCCATCCATGTGGGGAATGGGTTCACGCTGGGCGAGCGCGGCGGCGAGCAGGCGCACACCCTCTCCCTGGCCGAACTGCCTGTCCACACGCACACCCTCACGGGCAGCGCCAATAATGCGAGTACACCCGCGCCCACCAGCAACGTGTTGGCCAGAACCCGTTCCGGCATCTACGGCCCGGCCACCAGCCTGACCACACTTTCGCCCGGCTCTGTTACAAACAGCGGCGGGAGCCAGGCGCATCTCAACATGCAGCCTTTCCTTACGCTCTCTTTCTGCATCGCCCTACAGGGAATCTTCCCTTCACCCAACTAGGAGCTGAACATCATGGCACAACCTTATATCGGCGAAATTCGCATCTTCGCCGGGAACTTTGCCCCCGCAGGCTGGGCGTTCTGCGAAGGGCAGCTTCTCCCGATTTCGGAGAACGAGACTCTGTTCCAACTCATCGGCACCACCTATGGCGGCGATGGGGAAAGCACCTTCGCGCTGCCGGATATGCGCGGGCGCTTGCCCATTCACCTGGGCAATGGTTTCATCCTGGCAGAGACGGGCGGCGCAGAAGAGATCACCCTCACGGTCAACCAGATTCCGGCGCATTCCCACGTCCTCCTTGCAAGCCAGGCCGCGGCCACGGATGGGCTGCCCAGGGAAAAGGTCCTGGCCCAGGCCGTGCCGCTGATCTATAGTGAAGAAGCTCCCACGGCTAACATGAATGCGCAGGCCATCACCGCGACAGGGGGAAGCGAGCCGCATACCAACTTCCAGCCGTACCTGTGCCTTAACTACATCATTTCGCTGTTCGGTATTTTCCCAAGCCCAACCTAAAGGAGCCTTCACCATGGCCGATCCGTTTGTCGCAGAGATTCGCATGTTCCCGTTCAACTTTGCTCCCAGAGGCTGGGCATGGTGCGACGGCCAGCTTCTGCCGATTTCCCAGAATACCGCCCTGTTCTCGCTGCTGGGCACCACCTACGGCGGCAACGGCAAATCCAACTTCGCGCTGCCAGACCTTCAGGGCAGGGCAGCCATGCATCCCGGCCAGGGGCCTGGCCTCAGCCTGCACGATCTGGGTGAAACCGGCGGTTCAGCGACGGTTACGCTGCTGCAGAGCGAAGTTCCTTCTCATACCCACACCCTCCGGGCAACCCCCCGTCAGGGTGAGCTTAACGATCCCTCCAGCGCGGTTGCGCTCGCTCAGGTCACCGGCGGCATCTACACCCCCGCCGCTAACCTGTTCAGTATGGCTCCCGAAAGCCTGACTCCCAGCGGCGGCGACCAGCCCCACAACAACATGATGCCCTACCTCACCGTCTACTTCTGTATTGCCCTGCAGGGCATCTACCCGCCGCGCTCCTGATCGCCCCCCGCCGTCCACATCCAGTGCCTGGCGGCCAGCCGGGGAACACGTTTCCCCGGCACCAGCCAATACCCCACCTGCCGGGGGCTGTGCCATCACGCCAGCGCATGGCCCACAAGTCCACCAGCGGGTGGGGCAGCCCACCCGCGCGCGCTGCCGCCTTTTAGTCACCAGATGTACATACTGTTCTTAATAAACACTAGGATTGCGCTGCTAAACTCTCAGGCATCACAGTGGAGGGGACGTGGCGTGATCCGAATTCTGATTGTGGATGATTACGAACTGGTGCGCATCGGGCTTAGCCTGCTGCTGCAGAAAACCGCAGGGCTTGCGGTGGTGGGTGAGGCCATCAACGGCCAGCAGGCCATCGCGCTGTATCCCACGCTGCGCCCGGATGTCGTCATTATGGACGTGCGCATGCCGAAGATGTCTGGCATTGCGGCCACCAAAGCCCTGCGCGAGCTCGATCCCCACGCGCGCATACTCATCCTCTCTAATTTCGTGGACGAAGACGAGGTCTTCAACGCGCTTCAGGCAGGCGCAACCAGCTATCTCTTCAAAGACCTCAACCACCACACGCTGGCCGAAGCCGTCCGCGAAACCGCGGTGGGGCGCTCTGTACTGGCACCGCACGCGGCCCAGGCCCTGGTTGCGGTGGCCAGGCGGCCCCCTGCGCCCGGCCATAACCTCACCGGGCGCGAGCTGGAAATCCTGGCGCTGATGATGCGGGGCTGCACCAATGCCGATATCGCCAATCAGTTGTTCGTCAGCAAATCGACGGTCAAGAAGCACGTCAGCAGCATCCTGGCCAAGCTGCAGGTAAGCAACCGCGCAGAGGCCGTCGCGCGGGCTTTCAGCCATCTTCTCATCAAGCGCGCAGAGCACACCCATGCCTGACATGCTGTAATGTGAAACGCAATTGAATGCACATCGTGAATTCACGCACAATTAATCTTCTAGTCGTACCATAAGTTTCAATCCAGTTTGGTTTAACGCCTTGTTAACCAAAATGGCGAATAAATTTCAATGGCGGTTAAGTGAATGCAGGTATACTGATCCTAGGAGCGCACTTTGCTTCAGCATTTATGCCCAACTGCCTGCCTGCCAATTAAATATATTAACTATTTGTGAGAGGGAACCCCCATGTATCCGTTGGTAAAGTTCATGCTGGAAAAAGACGAGCATCGTCATTGGAGCGCGGAGTCAGAACCATTCACCGGCGGCGATGCGTTGCAGTCTGCATTGGAGCAAGGATGGGTCATGGTAGGTCATGTGTCCTACCGCGAGTTCGATCTGCGCGAGTCGCGCAAGGTGGCTGTGTTTTACTTCCGCCTCCAGCGCGACGAACGCACCATGGAGATGCCCGTCATCGGCAATCCGCACGTCCTGCGCGTTATCGCCGCGTATGATGTGCCGGTCATGCGCCCGGAAACCGGCGCGCCAGTGATGGTAATCCCCGGACGCTGGCACGGGGACTGACCCGGCCACAGCGTATTGATCAGTTAGCATGCAGAGAGGGCAGTTATGGTGGTTGATCTTCACACCCTGAACTGTGTGCCATGTAACGCCAACACGCCAGCCCTGGCACCAGACGAAATCGAAAGCTACACACCACAGGTCCCTGATTGGGACGTGGTGACCGGCGACGGCGCACCCCGGCTTCAGCGCGTCTTCGCCTTTGGGGACTATATGCAAGGGGTTCACTTCGCAGGGAAACTGGGCGAACTGGCCGAAATGCAGGAGCATCACCCGCGCCTCATCATCGACTGGCGCACCGTCACCGTGGAATGGTGGACGCACAGCATCGCCGGGCTGCATGTGAACGACTTCGTGATGGCCTCCAAGTCCGATACTGTGTATGCCGGGTGGCCCACCGTCACCCCGGAAGAAGCGCACAAGGTCAATACACGCCGCACCCGTGATGTGGTGCAGCGTGCGTCAGAAGACAGTTTCCCCGCCAGCGATCCACCCGGATGGCAGGAGCGACGCACCGCAGGGGAATAGCCGCCGCACCCCGTTCGCCCCTGCGCTGCGGTTGGCCCTCGTGTGGACGATGGTCGATTCTGATGCGTCGTGGGTTCTGAACAAGTCTGCGCAGGGGCGGTGCGTGAACCGCCCGTTCTGGCACACAGCGCTGGCTGGCACACAGCGCTGGCCGGATGAACCTTTATCCCGCCTTGCCCACTTGGTACACTAGTACAGCAGCAGGATGCGCATAACGCCTTCACACGTCACACGCCTCCTGTTCTTGTACGAGTGCCGTTGCGGTAGAGGACCAGGCAGGCATGGCCGAGCGTTTTAACGTTATTCAACACCCGCGCAATCATCACCCGCATCTGCCGGGTCGCCCGCGCTATAAAGCCGGGTTTCGCGCTGCGTCGCGCCTGTTCGTCATGCTCACCAGCCGCTTTACTGTGACAGGTATCGAGCATCTGCCGCCGCCGCCCTTCATCCTGACCATGAATCACATCCAGCATCCAGACGCCATCTGCCTCGCCGCGGCGCTGCCGCTCCAGCTTTATGGCCTGGGGGCAGAGAAGCTGCGCGGTACGCTCATGGAGGTCATCTTCAGCCTGGGTGCGCCCATCTGGATCAAACAGGACACCGCCGACCGCCGCGCGCTGACGACCGCGCTGCGCGTGCTGGCTGCCGGTCATGCGCTGGCCATGAGCCCAGAAGGGCACCGCAGCCACACACCCGGTCTGCTCCCTGGCAAAGACGGCGCGGCCTACCTGGCCACGCGCACCGGCGTGCCCATCGTCCCCGCCGGAATCAGCGGCACCCACCTGGTGCTGCGCCGCCTGCGCCCGCCTGTGCGCCTCGTAATCGGCAGGCCCTTTTACCTGCCGCAGCGGCGCGCCAACGCTGCCCAGCTCCGCGACCACACCGAACAAATCATGTGCGCCATCGCCAGCCTGCTGCCAGAGGCTTATCACGGCGTTTATGCCGGCAACCCCCGCATTGCGGAGATGTCCCGCCTCGTCCGCTGAACCAGCTTTCGCATAGTCCCCATCTGATCCCCGCTCAGGCACCCACACCCCATAATCCCACGTGATCACATGGCGGACGGGGACCTTGCCCCGCCCCTGCACGTGCCCGATGCGTTTCCTGGTTTAGCCTAATATCCCTGGTAGTCTGAGGTCGCGCTGTCGAAACTTTTGCGGCGTGCGTCGCTCAAACGCTGTTCGAGCTGTCGCAGCATTTCCATGATCGGCTCGTCGTAGAGTTTTGCTTTACGCAGTGTGTTCTGAAGTTCCCGTACCTGGATTTCCAGGTCATTCCTGTGTTTTTGAGAAATCTGCTCAAGGTTCATATCTGTTTACATCCCGCTCTCTAGCCTTAGTATAACATTGTTTTCCCGAATCGCATGCAGACCACGCCGCGAATGCCAGGGTAATGGCCAGGAGAATGCATGGATCAACCCATTTAAAACCGCCGGATCCTGGGGCGGACGAGGCAGGCCTCGTCCCTACGCGGGGTGTATCAGATTGGCGTTTTCCCTAAGGCTCCTGGCAAGTGCTTGTCTGGCCGCGCACCGTTGCCACACCCCCACAAGGTGGGTACCCCCACAAGGTGGGTACCCCCACAAGGTGGGTACCCCCACAAGGTGGGCATGACCAACCAGACACCCATCCAGGCGCGCCGCAGGTCTGCTTACCCACTTTAGTGGGTGTACAACCGTTTGTGTGGGTGAGGCCACACAGCCTAGAAAGAAGCCGCAGGTCTGCTTACCCACTTTAGTGGGTGTACAACCGGCACATGACGAGACCCTTGCTAGCCAGG
>CAZQIJ010000065.1:0-14445 GCA_964592955.1 uncultured Anaerolineaceae bacterium | reverse complement strand
GCCTTGGCCACCTGAAACGGGAAGTGAGACCGCTCCTGAAACACAAACCCGAAACATCCCGCACCGCGATGCACCACCGGGAACGCCGTCACACTGTAATCCCTGGTGTCGATAAAGGTCCCGGTCTGAAGTTCGATGAGGTGCAGCGAGACCGGGGGATTTTCGTCGCGCAGCACCACTTCAAACAGCAGCGTCTCCACACGATCCAGGGCGGGTTTGCCGCCGTAGATGCTCAGCGAGTCGATGTTTTCCCAGCGCACAAACGTGGATACCAGGCCGCCAAGCCCCAGAATATGGTCGAGGTGGTGGTGGGTGAGCAGAATGCGGTTGAGTTTCTTAAATCCCAGCCCGCTGCGTAGGATCTGCCGCTGCGTTCCTTCGCCACAATCCACCAGGTAGCGGTGTTCGCCGGCCAGCACCGCCAGCGACGACAGCCCGCGATGAATCGACGGCGCAGACGCAGAAGTCCCCAGGAAGACGATTTCGAACATGGCTATGGTCCGGTTTCGATGACGACAGGGTACAGAAACAGCCGGTCAGAGCCGGGGGGTGGCGCATCCAGCACCGGCAGCCGCATGGCATCGGATGTCTGATAGGCCCCAATCGAAACGGCATAGCGCCCGGCAGGCATGGACGCCGGAACTTCAACATAAGTCACCTGGGCGAACACATCCCGGTCATGGAGCTGCGCCGGGACGACGCTAAGCGTGTCGCGCTGCGCCAGCGGGCGGGCGTCAGGATCGGTGAGCACATGGACGAAAAGCTGTAGGTCGCTGGGCAGCGGGCCATCCACGCGCCAGTAGGTGACGACCGGCACGATTGCGCCAGGCGCATAGGCGTCTTCTGGCGGCCTTTCGTAGCCGAGAAAGGTCAGATTGCCGCCAAAGCGCACAGGCGGCGCGGCGATCTCTGCGCTGCCCACTTCCGGCGTAAAACTGACCGGGGTCGTGGTTGTGAAACGCCCGATGGTATCGGCCAGCACATCCGTAACTTCCAGCGTCAATACCTGCACAGCGTCATCGTCTGCCAGTCTGTCCACCGTGATGGGCTGTGCGTGGGCGAACCACGCCAGAATGGAGGGGTCGGTGGTGGGTGGCGCATCTGTGACGATTATCTGCTGGCGTGCGCCCCCGTTCACAAACAGCATCCCGGTGCGGCAGTCCACCTGGTAAACTGCGCCTTCGCGGTTCATCATCAGGGTGATGCGCTGCGCCGGGTCCAGCGTGGGCTGCGGCGGCGCGTTGAGCGTGGGCACACACAATACAGACGGCACCTCGGCAGCGGTGCGGTCAAGATAATGCGCGATTTCGGCCTCGCCGCTGTGGTAGGCCGTTTGCACTGCTGGCAGTTGCGGCCACAAGACGAACAGCGCGCGGCCCGTCCACACGATGTTAAAGCCCAGCAGCGCCAGCAGCCCGCCGCGCACCAGCAGCGGTGAGCGCAGAAAGCGCGCGGCAGTCATCACGCCCAGGCCAAAGAACATCGCCAGCAGCGGCAGCGACGCCACCAGCGGCATAAATGACGGCGCATCCGGGGCAGTGATGGCCAGCGGCAGCAGCACCAGCAGCCCCACCAGCGGCAGCAGGTAGCGCGGCTTGCGGATGTAGCGCAGCGCTGTCGCCAGGCCCAGCAGCACCAGCGCCCCGCTGACCGGATCCAGCAGCGGGCGCAGCGGGATGTTGTTGGCCGGTGCTGCGTCCCCCTGGATGGCGAAAAGCCCCAGCGTCTCCAGCGCGCGTTGGGGCAGCATCGCACGTGCGCCGCGCAGATCGCTGAGCAACTGTGTGCCGCCGCTTAGCCCTGGCAGCCGCAGCGCAGAGATCAGATACGGGGTCGCGATGATGATCATCACCAGGGCCGAAAAACTGAGGTAACTGAGGGTCTGGCGGTTGGGGCGCAGGCGCACCAGCAGCATATACAGCGCAAAAATCAGCGCCATGAGCGCGATCACCAGCCCCGTGGGATGCACATAGAATCCAAGCCCCAGCAAGACGCCCATGGCCCCAAATGCGCCGGTTTGGGTGCGGCTGCCGCGCCTGCGCCAGTACACCGGAAACCCCAGAATCAGCGCCAGCATCACCCCTGTAATAAGCACCGGCAGCAGCGTTTGCGCGCCCACCATGCGCGATACCAGAATGTGCCAGAAGTTCACCGCCAGCAGCCCGGTGGCTGCCAGACCGGCAGTATAGCCATAGAGACGGCGCACCAGCGCATACAGCAGCGCCAGCGTCACCATGCCCAGCCATACGCTGAGCTGGCGAAAGCCAAACGTCCCACCGCCCACCAGACCTGTCGCAACCGACAGCATCGTCGGGTACAGCCCTTCGCGGCTCTCCGTACCCAGGTCGTAAAAGACCTGAACATCGCCCTGGCGCACATTTTCCGCCAGGCGCACGCTG
Source organism: uncultured Anaerolineaceae bacterium (assembly GCA_964592955.1). Classification (GTDB taxonomy): domain Bacteria; phylum Chloroflexota; class Anaerolineae; order Aggregatilineales; family Phototrophicaceae; genus CAZQIJ01. Next base: position 12,046 of record CAZQIJ010000065.1, on the reverse strand, counting down.
ATGATTTCCTGATCATTCAGGCCATCCGGCAGGGTGTTGATCTGCCACAGACGCAGTACGACCGCGACCAGCAGGAGGAAGACTGCGAGGAGGAAACTGATGCGGCTGTTCTTGATCATCCATCAAACTTTCACAAGTGTCGCTCGTTGGCCCGTGAGCCGCGTTGAAGCATAACAAAAGGACGCGACCTGAGTCAATGCCGCGCGAAGCCATCTGCCGCGTTGTGGGCGTCCCGGCGTAGGGTGATCGTCGTGTTGCCAGCCTTGACGCCGCGCCCGCCATCCTCTACGCTGGCACCTGTAAGCCCGATCTTGTGAGGATACCTGACTGATGCGTTATGCGGCTCTGCTCATCGTCGTGGGCGTGCTGGCCTTCAGCCTCACGCAAAGCCATACCCGGAACGAAACCGACACCGAAACCTACGCCGAAACCGACATCGCGCCCCGGCCCGAAGCCACGCCAGACCCCGCGCTCGGCGTCATGGATCCGTCCGGTTTCGCGCCGACCATCATCTTCCCCGAACCTGTCCCCGGCGCACTGGGGCCGGTGCATTTTCCGCTGGACGTTAACCCGCTCACTGGCCAGACGCTGGACGATCCCAGCGTGCTGAATCGCCGCCCGATTGTGGCGAAAATCTCTAACGCCCCGCCGCTGGTACGGCCGCAGTCCGGCATCAGCCAGGCGGACCTGGTGTATGAGCATTACACCGAAGGCGGCCTCACGCGCTTCTCTGCGATCTTCTACAGCCAAACGCCCCGGCGTGTGGGTTCAGTTCGCAGCGCCCGCCTCATCGATTATGAGCTGGCGGAGATGTACAAAGGGCTGCTCGCCTATTCGGGCGCGAGCAGCGGGGTACAGGAGCGCCTGAACAGCGCAGAGTTTGAACAACGCCTGTATATGGGCGTGCTGTATGGGCTACCGTATTACTGGCGCGATGAAACGCAGGAAGCGCCGCATAACATGTTTGTCAACCTTGAAGCGTTATGGGCACTGGCAGCGCAGGAAGGCTTTGGGCAGCGCCCGCTGCTGCGCGGCATGGCGTTTCATCCGGTGCCGCCGCCCGGCAGCTCAGACGCGCCCAATCACATCGACATTCGCTACCGCGCCACACGCGTGCTGTGGGATTATGACCCGGACGCCGGGCATTATCTGCGCACCGCAGACGGTATGCCACATTACGACGCCGCCACCCAAACGCAGATCACCGCCGATAACGTGGTCATTCTCTATGCCGGGCATTACCTTACAGACATCATCGAAAGCCAGTTTGAGGACAGCGTGAGCTACAGCACCCAGATCACCATCTGGCCAGAAGGTCATGCCGAACTGTTCCGCGATGGCCAGCGCTATAGTGGGCGGTGGGTGCGCGCCACCCGCCCAGACCTGCTGGGGCTGCGCACCGATGACGGCGAACTGCTCTACCTGAAGCCGGGCAGCACCTGGTTTCAGGTGGTGCCGCTGCCGGAACAGATGAACCCTGTGGAGGAATGGACACGCTGGACACGGCGCGATTAGGTTCAAACATCCGTGCCGCAATCGGCTGTGCCCGCTTTCGCCGCCGGGTCCGTTATCCTGCGTTAGGATTTCCGGCCTGTGATGCCTTCCGCACCGTCGATGTTGGACGGCACATAGTGTTCAAGTGTCGAAAACCCGATGAACTCGCGCAGCAGCGACGTATCTGGAATGTCTTCCAGTTGTGCCGGGGTCATGGGCTGTACCCAGCTCAGGAAGGACAGCAGCCGCCGCGCTTCCAGGTGTTCTGGCGTGCCTGGTTCCACCTGAAGCAGCAGGGGTTCGGCCAGGGGGCGCAGCGCCGCCAGCTCATAAACCAGCGCCGAATTGAAGAACGAATCTGCATTTTCCTGGTACGGGAAGATATTGGCCTTTTCGCCGCGCCGCACACTTTCCCAGCGGTTCAGCGTCGCCGCTGCATCCCATCCGCGCGTGCGCGCATCGCGCACAATGCGCCGCAGCAGCCGCGAGTCTGTGGTGGGGACGCGGTTATGCGCGTCAATGTTCAACTGCGTGAGGGCCGAGGCATACACGCGGTGGATGCGCTGCGGCGGGATGTCTGGCACCAGGTTCGGGTTCAGGCCGTGAATCCCTTCAACAATCAGCACCTGGCCCGGCGAAAGGCGGACGGTGTGCCCAGGCACGCGCTTTCCTACCAGAAAGTCGAAGCGCGGCAGCAGCACCTCGCCCCCTGCGATCAGTTCCAGCAGGTGCGCGTTAAAGGTCCTGAGGTCAATTGCCCCCAGCGACTCGAAATCGTAATCGCCGCTGGCGTCGCGCGGGGTCATGTCTCGGTCCACGAAGTAATTGTCAAGCTCCAGCGTGAAGGGGCGCAGGCCGTGCGCCAGCAGTTGGATGGCGAGGCGCTTGGCGAACGTGGTTTTGCCAGACGAAGATGGCCCGGCAACGAGCACCAGGCGCACACCATCCTGGGCGTGGCGGCGTCGGATCTCTGCGGCGATGGCGGCAATGCGGCCTTCGTGCAGCGCCTCTGCCACCAGCACAATTTCCTGCAGGCGGTTTTCATTGCTCACAACCGCGTTCAGCCGTCCCACGTCTTCGACGCCGATGCGCCGCAGCCACTCGTCCGATTCCTTGAAGACCACATCCAGTTTGTCGTAGGCCCGCAGGGTGCGCAGCATTCCCAGGTTTTCCCGCACCGGGTATTGCAGCACGAAGCCATCCGGCACAGGCAGCAGATCAAACCATTTGAGGCAGCCTGTGGAGGGCACCATGTATCCATAGTAATAGTCTTCGTACCCTTGCAGCGTATACAGCGCCAGCACAGGCCGCGCGCGCTGGTCCAGCAGGCGCACTTTGTCCCACTCCCCGCGCGTCTCAAAAATCGCGGATGCTTCTTCAACCGCCACCACCCGCCGCGTGATCGGGTAATTGCGGTGAACCATCTGGCGCATCTGCGCGCGCAGTTGTGCCAGTTCGTCTGGCGTAAACGGGGGGCCGCCGTCAATGCGCGTGCAGTAATAGCCGCCGTCTGGCACCGCATAGCGCACGCTCACCCGTGCCTGCCACAGCGCATAAGCCGCCGTCACCATCAGCATGACCAGCGAGCGCCGGTAGATGCGAATGCCATCGCTGTGTGCCATCGTGATGGGCGCGATCTCTGCATCGCGGTGCAGCGGCGTGTTCAGCTCGCGCAGGACGCCATCTGCCACCGCCGCCATCACTGGCGCGCCGAAACTGCCATAGTGCGCTTCTGCCGCTTCCAGAAATGCGCCAACGCTTGCCCCGGTTTCGCCTTCTAGGATGTGCCCTGGCTGCACGGTCACACGGATCCGCGCGCGCGCTTCTGCCGGGTAGATGTCAGTCATAATCCTCTCTCCGTCGTTTGCTCGACTTTGTATCCACGCTCCACTAGAATAGCAGGGGACTTCTGCCGGTACCCTGGGAGTTATTCATGCTGCCGAAGCCTGTGCTCTTTGACCTTGCCCCAGAGCGGATGCAGCGCCGGGTGCGCGCGCCGCTGACCCCCTGGGAATTCTTCGCGCTGTTGTTTGCCTTTGGCATCGCCATCGCTTTTGTCTATATCGACGCGGCGTTCCAGGCGCAGTCCTTTCCGGATTACCGCACGTTTATGGACGCCACACGCGGGGACTTCGGGGGCTTCTTCTATGGGTTCTGGGTGCTGCCCGTGCTGCACGGGTTTGCCCTGCTGCCGGAGTATGTGGGCTACCTGCTGTGGAGCGCGCTCAACATCCTCGGTGTGTGGTTTGCTGCGCGTGTTTTCAACAGCAGTATAGCGCTGGCCGTCCTCAGCTACCAGATGCTCTATGTGTTGTTCTACGGCAACATTGCCGGCATCATCGTCGGCGCGCTTGGTGTGCTGTGGTGGAGCCTGCACCGCCGCCGCCTGCTGCTGGCCGGGGTGGCATTTATCGCCGCGTGTACCAAAGTACAGTTGGGGCTGCCGCTGGCGCTGGCTGTGCTGCTGCTGGCTCCGCTTTCCCTAAGAGACAAAGCGCGCGTGCTGGTGATTCCTGCGCTGGTGGTGCTGGCCTCTTTCGCGCTGTATGGCAACTGGATCCTTACGCTTTGGGAATGGTCTCAGCGGGTTGCGCCCAACACCGCCGGGAGCATTTCGCCCTGGCGCTGGTTCGGCCCACTGGCGCTGGTGGTGTGGATCCCGGTCTTGCTGGCATTCCTGCCCGGTCGCGGCGGCTCTGCCGGGGCACGCCTGGCGCTGGTGGCCGCTGCCACCGCACTCGGCATTCCCTATTTTCAGCAGACGGACCTGCTCGCCCTGTTTGCGCTGCCGGTGGCTGCGCTGCCGCTGGTGGGCAATCTGGGGTATCTGTTTGTGGTCTTTGCCTGGGCCGGGTTTGCGCCACTGGTGATTGTGCCCGTGATCGGCTATGCGCTGGCCATTAGAAAACTCACACGAAACAGCCCAGCGCCATGAGCGTGTAACCGCTGGCGAAGATGAGTTTGTGTTAATGTTGTTGTTGTTGCGATAGAGTTCGGTTAGGATGCGTTGACGCTTCACCCCGCGCGTGTTACGCTAGGTAATATAGTGGTTTGCATTTATTACAGGCTCGCTTATGACGTTCACACTGCACCACCTGAATGAAGCGCCAATCGTGATTCTGGAATTCGCAGCCAAAGATCAGCTTGCCCACGCCATGCAGTCTGCGCTGGACTATCTGAACCAGATGTTCCAGCATAACAACGCGGTGCATGTTGGCCTGATTATCGCTACGCCGCACTACGATGAAGTAATGCATTACCTCTCGCAGATGACGGCTGTGCTGCACGACCCGCGTATTACCACCATCCTCACCTGCCCGGTGGAACTGGTGCATAAAGCGCGCACCCTGGTTGAAGGGCAGTATGCCCGCTGCCTGGGTAACCGCTCGCTCCAGATCTTCGCGACGGTCGAGAGCGCGTCTCACTATTTCGTGGAGCGGCTGCTGGCCGGTTCAACCCACAGTGATCTGCATGTGAGTTATACGTGATCTTCACGTGATCTTTTTATAGGGGCTTCACGGAAGGCCGGTCTCGGTCGCTTTGCCGACGATAAACCCAACGGCTGCGCCCATCAGCAGCGGTATCAGTACCAGAAAATCCCAGTCACTGGGCAGCACCACAATGGCCAGAAACGCGCTCAGCACCCCCATGAACAGCAGGCCGTTAAACATTCCTCGCCAGCGCCCCGGCAGCGCTTCGATGACCTCCACCAGCAGCGGTTTCTTGTTCCTGGCACGCACCTCTTTGCTGCGTTTGTCGTGCTTAGACCAGTCATAACCCCTGATCTTAGACTCTCCCGGATCACGCTGGTTCAACTGCTTGCGCCGCAGCCGTTCAATTTCTGCCTTGTCTTTCTGCTGGCTCATTGGCTTACCCTCTCATAATCAGCAACCTGCATATCACAAGTATAAGCCGATTTTGGGGCAGTTCAATCTGCCGCGGCAGATGTGATGCGCTGGCTGCGCTGCGCGTTCAGTACCAGCAGCCACAAGCCCAACGGCACCACCGCCACAACAAATGTCCCGAACACCACGGGGTACGGGTCGCCGATGAGATCAACTAGCACACCATGCGCGCTGGTGCTGACGATGGTCATCACGGTGAAGGCCAGCAGGTCGAGCGAGAACATGCGCCCCAGGTAGGCGTCTGGGGTGCGTTTCTGAATCAGGATCGTGCTGTACGTCCAGTTGACCGAGCCACCCATCGCGCGTACCACCAGCGCCAGGCAGAATAGGGCGAGACTGCCGGAAACACCCATCACCAGCCAGCCCGCAGCGCTCAGCAGGAAACCCACAAAGATCAGCGCGGTCATCCGCTGCGGCGTGCCATCGTTGAAGGTATTGAACACCAGCGGCCCGATGACCGCGCCAATGCCGAAGGCGCTGTACATGATGCCCAGCGAGAATGCCCCCATCTCTCCCAGCACAAACACCTGTGTGGCGAAAATCGTCATCAGCGCATCCACATTGCCGATGCTGTTACCGGCTTTCACCAGCAGCAGCGGCGCGAGTGACAGGTTGCGGCGCAGGTAACGCAGCCCTTCGGCGAAACCGGTCGTCTGTGGGCTGTGGGCCTGCGGTACATAGGTGTAACGGGTGATGCTGGCGATGAGCAGCGCTGCTGCAAAGAACGTCAGCGCGTCGATAATCAGGGCGATCACGACGCCATAAAGCGCCGCCACCGCACCCCCCACCACCGCACCCAGCGCCAGAATGGCCGACCATGTAATGCCCGTCAGCGTGTTGGCCAGCACCAGATCATCCGGGTTGACCAGCGACGGGATCGTGGCAGATTCGCACGTCTCGAAGATGGCAGACAGCAGAAACTGGATGACCGTCAGCACATACACCATCCACAGGCGTTCGGGGTTATACACCACCGCCAGAAACCCCAGGACGACCACGCCACGTACTGCGCTGGTGCCGAACAGTAGATGCTGGCGGTTCAGCCGGTCAACCAGCACCCCCGCAATGGGTGTCATGAACATGCGCGGTACATAGCGCGCCAGCAGCAGCCCGCTGATGGCCGCACCCTGCGCGCTTTGCGCATAGTTGGTGACAAGGGCAGAGAGGGCGACCGTGTTGAACCAGTCGCCGGTCAGACTGATGATCTGCGCGATCCATAACCTGGCAAAATCCGGGTTGGCGCGCAGCATCGCAATGTAACGCTGCATATCGTTTTCCTTTGGCCGAACCAGTTCGCGGCGCATGCCACCCCACTGTAGCGAACCTCTGGCCGCAGCACAATGGCCACGCCCCAGGCTGCCAGCGAATCCGTTAGGCGAATACTCACATCGTGCTTAATAACGATTGTGATTTCTGGGCTAGCATGGCAGTGACATCCGAAAGACGGATGGGTGTTGAAACGTTGTGAAAGGAACTGGGATGACAAAGCGTTCGATGTTGATGGTGGTATTGGGTCTGTTCCTCAGCGCTGCGGCAGTACTGGCCCAGGACGCCACGCCGGAAGTGACCCCGGCGGAAGGCCAGACGGGTGCCGCAGGTCAGGAAGTGCAGATCGCCAGCACCGTGCTGACGAATGTGGATGGCAGCGAAGCCGGTGCCGTGTGGTTCTATAGCAACGAGGGTTCGGTGGTGGTCGAAGCATTTGTGCAGAATGTGACGCCTGGTTTCCACGGTTTTCACGTCCATGCCGTAGGAAGCTGTGAGGATACGTCCGAAGGGCCGTTCATGGCGGCGGGTGGCCACCTCAACCTGAGCGGTGCCGCGCACCCGCAGCACGAAGGCGACCTGCCCACACTGCTGGTGATGCAGAACAGCACCGGCTATCTCGTCACACAAACCGACCGCTTCACGCTGCAGGATCTGCTTGATGCGGACGGCAGCGCGCTGATTATCCACGAGAACCCGGACAACTTCGCCAACATCCCTGAACGTTACGGAGAACCGGATGCCGAAACGCTGGAAGGCGGCGATTCCGGTATGCGCATCGCCTGCGGCGTGATTCAGAGCGGCGACGCCGTGCGCGCCAACGCCCTGGACGACACCGGCGGCACCGGCGATTCCGAAGAATCCGCCCCGGATGCTACCCCCGCAGGCTAGTACCCGAACAAGGTGAGCATGGCAGGGTGCAGGGGGTTTTGCACGCTGCCAGGGTCATACGGGCAGCGCTGCTAAACCCCTCAGACACATCTTGTTCCTGGACCGGACGAAACCCTAATCCCGCAGCAGCATGATGACAGGAAACGCACTCCCACGCCGGGGGTGCGTTTCCTGTTTTTGCCGTCAGGAATTTGGCGCGCAAGATACCGGTAGAGCGCTCGCCGCGTCTGTCATAGAATAAGCCTGTAACGTGAACACAGCGAAGGATCACAGAGCGCATGACGACGCAACCTCAGCCCCAGGAAACGATCTACTGGAACGCCGTCCTCGAACGCGATGCAGCCTACGATGGTCAGTTTGTCTTTGCGGTGCGCACCACCGGTGTCTACTGCCGCCCCACATGCCCCTCGCGCCGCCCATTCCGCGAGAATGTCGAGTTCTTTCAGTCGTGCGCAGCAGCACAGGTGGCGGGTTACCGGGCATGCCGCCGCTGCCATCCAGACGCAACAGCCCAAGCCGAGCCGCAGCTTCCGCTCATCGTCGCCGTCTGCCGTTACCTGGAAGCCGAGCACGACAGCATCCCAACGCTGGCCGCGCTGGGAGCGCGCTTCGCCGTCAGCCCCTATCATCTTCAGCGCACGTTCAAGCGCATCGTAGGGGTTTCGCCGCGCCAGTATGCAGATGCCTACCGCCAGCAGCGTTTGAAAGCGTTTCTCAAAGCAGATGACCACACCGTGACCGATGCGCTGTATGCGGCAGGCTATGGTACAAGCAGCAGGCTTTATGAACAAACCGACGACACACTTGGTATGACACCGGTCTATTACCGTAAAGGGGGAGAATCGATGGATATTCGTTACACCGTTAGCCCGTGCCGCCTGGGGTATCTGCTGGTGGCGGCCACCGAACGCGGCATCTGCAAAGTCAGCCTGGGGGATTTCCCCGCCGAACTCAGCGCAGACCTGACCGAAGAATTTCCCGCCGCCACCATCACCCGCGATGACAGCGACGCTGCCGGGCTTGCGCCCTGGGTGCAGGCCATTGTGGCCTATCTGGACGGTGCGCAGACGGTGCTGAACCTGCCGCTGGATATTCAGGCCACCGGTTTCCAGCGCAAAGTGTGGGAAGCGCTGCGTGCCATCCCCTACGGCAGCACCAGCAGCTACCAGCAGGTGGCCGAAGCAGTCGGGCAGCCAACGGCAGCGCGCGCGGTCGCGCAGGCCTGTGCCGGTAACCCGGTCGCGCTGGTCATCCCGTGCCATCGTGTGGTGCGCAGTGACGGCGGCCTTAGCGGGTACCGCTGGGGCACCGACCGCAAACGTCAGATCCTGGATACGGAGCAGGCGGGCACCACGCAGGGCAGGCTGATGTAGGGAAGCGCCAGCCTGCGGTTCGCGGGGTGCAGGGGTGCATTCGGATTTTGGGGCAGGTGTCGTGTTTTTCGCGCCAGTGCGCCGGTTCGCGGTGCTGTTGGCGACACCTGCCCTTCGGCACTGGGCGCAGGAGACGAGGGGCGCAGGAGGCGAGGGGCGAGGGAAAGCGGCGCAGCGTTTGCCTGACCAACAGCCATCGTTCGTCCCATGCGTGACTGCACACCACCCGACGACCTGCGCGCTACTTGGTCTGATTTCCGGGATGTGTTATGCTTGGTTACAGGAGATGATCTCATGTACCCAATGCGTCTACAACCAACGCTGCATACCCGTGTGTGGGGCGGGCGGCGGTTGGCAGAAACCCTCGCGAAAGCGCTCCCCACCGCCGACCCTTACGGCGAATCCTGGGAACTGCACGACAGTTCTGTGGTGCTCAACGGTGCGTACTCCGGGCACACGCTGGGTGACCTGACCCGTGACCTGGGCGCGCAGCTCATCGGCACCGATTTTGACCCCGCCCAGGGGTTCCCGCTGCTGGCCAAATTCCTGGACGCCGCAGACTGGCTCTCGATTCAGGTTCACCCGAACGATGCGCAGGCCGCCGAACTGGAAGGCGAACCGCGCGGCAAAACCGAAGCCTGGGTGATCCTGGAGGCGGAACCGGATGCGCGTCTGGTGATCGGCATCCAGCCCGGTACGCCGCATGCCCAGGTCGCGCATGCCATCACCACCAACACCTTAGAGTCGCTGGTGGTTTATGCGGATGTCCGCGCGGGCGATGTGCTCTATATCCCCGCCGGGACGATTCACGCCATCGGCCCAGGGCTGCTCATCTACGAGATTCAACAGTCCTGCGATCTGACCTATCGCATGTATGACTGGGGGCGCATGGGGCTTGACGGCCAGCCGCGCCCGCTGCATATCGAGAAAAGCCTGAAGGTGGCCAACCTCGCCACACTGCCGGCCATCACGCATCCCATCGAGAATCCCCTTGTCGCCGGCGCGTATTTCATCACCCATCGCCACGAATTGACCCCAACCGCAGAGCCGCTGGAAACACTCGGCCATTTTCACGCCCTTACCTGTATTCATGGCGATGGCGAGGTACACACGTCTGGCGGGGCAGTTGCGTTCCAGCGCGGCGAAACCATCCTGATCCCGGCGGCGCTGGGCGCATACAGCCTGCGCGGCGAAGGCATCGTCCTGCGTTCAATGCAGGCGTGATCGCGGCGAGACAATAAAGTACAGCAGCAGCATTCCATTTATGAAACGAAACAGACCATAGGAAACAGACCGCATGACCCTTTATGAAAGACCTTCTGAGATCCTGCAGCACCTTATCCGTTTTGATACGACCAATCCCCCCGGCAGCGAAGCGCCCTGCATTGCCTGGGTAGACAGCCTGCTGAAGGATGCCGGGTTAGAAACCACCATCCTCGGCAGAACGCCCGAACGCACCAACCTCATCAGCCGCCTTAAAGGCCGGGGGGATGCGCCGCCGCTGCTGCTTTATGGCCATGTGGACGTTGTGCCTACGGCTGGCCAGAACTGGACGCATCCTCCCTTTGACGGGCTAATCGTCGATGACTATGTGTGGGGCCGCGGTGCCATAGATATGAAAGGCGCAGATGCCATGATGATCGCGGCGTTTCTGCGCGCCCACGCCGAAGGCACATCGCTGCCAGGGGATGTCATCCTGGCGCTGGTCAGCGATGAAGAGGCCGGGGGCGATTATGGCGCGAAATTCCTCGTGGAAAACCATGCCGGTCTCTTTGCCGGGGCCAGGTATGCCCTGGGTGAATTTGGCGGCTTCAGCATGTACCTGGATCGCAAACGCTACTATCCGATCATGCTGGCAGAGCGCCGCATCGTGACCGTGCAGGTGATTGTGCGCGGCGCGGGCGGGCACGGTGCCATGCGCCACACGGGCGGCGCGATGACGCGGCTCGCACATGCGCTGCTGCGCCTGGAGAACCGCCTGCCGGTGCGTATCACGCCGGTCATCCAGGCCATGCTGGAAACCATCGCGCAGCATGCAGACGATCCCATGAAGGGGATGGTGCTGGGGATGCTCGACCCCACGCAGACAGACGCTGTCCTCGACCTGCTGGGGCCGCAGTCCCGCATGTTCGACCCGCTGCTGCACAACACCGCCAACCCCACGATGATCCAGGGTGGCACGAAAGTGAACGTCATCCCGTCAGAGATCCTGCTCACGCTGGATGGGCGCGTGCTCCCCGGCACCCCCACCGGCGACTTTCTGGCGGAGCTGCAGGGCGTGATCGGCGACGACTTCGAACTGCGCGTGCTGGAAGACGATCAGCCTTCGCCTGCCGCCGATATGAGCCTGTTTGAGATGCTCGGCGGCATCCTGCGCGAACAGGACCCGGAGGGTATCCCGCTGCCGTACCTGGTGAGCGGCGCGACCGATGCGCGTTACTTCTCCCGCATTGGCATCCAGACCTATGGGTTTATCCCCATGCTGCTGCCGGAGGACTTCAACTTTGCCGCGACGGTTCACGCCGCCGATGAACGCATTCCTGTCGCGGCGCTGGATTTCGGCGCGCAGGCCATCTTCAAAGCCATTCAACGCTTCGCATAGTTCAGGAAATCAGCCGATGGACGAACTCGCACGCTTCAATCGGGAGCGCTGGAACGCGCTCGCCGCAGCCAACCTGGAGTACACGCGCCCCCTGCTTAACCTCACACCTGAAAGCGCCCGTCTGGAGGTCGATCCCTTTGGCGTTATGGGCGATGTCAGCGGTCTGCATGTGCTGTGCCTTGCCAGCGGCGGCGGGCAGCAGTCTGCGGCGTTTGCGCTGCTGGGGGCACACATCACCGTCCTCGATCTTTCTGATACGCAGTTGGAGCGCGACCGCGCCGCCCTTGCCCATTACGGGCTTACGGGTACCGTGCTGCAAGGGGACATGCGCGACCTGTCGCAGTTTGGCGAAGATCACTTCGACCTGGTGTGGCAGGCCTACTCGATCAACTTTGTGCCGGATGTCGGCGTCGTCTTTGGCCAGGTTCGCCGCGTGCTGAAATCCGGTGGGCTGTATCGCCTACAGTTTCAAAACCCGCTGGCGAGTGGTGTTGAGGAAACCGAATGGGATTGCA
>CAZQIJ010000064.1:0-14450 GCA_964592955.1 uncultured Anaerolineaceae bacterium | reverse complement strand
TCGCTGGGGTATGGCAACGCGATCCGCTTTCAGGATCAGATGGAACGCAGCGAACGCCTGCGCCGCCGTGTGGAACAGCTTAACCGTATCTTTGAGCTGGGCCACATGCTGCAAACCACGCCCGACCCGCTCAACATTCTGGAAGCAGTGGCCTACAGCATTCAGCAGAGCGTGGGCTTTGATACGGTGCTGGTGCTGACGGCGGATGACGAAGCCGGTGTGCTGCGCCGCACCACACACGCCGGTCTGCCGGTGGAATCCTTCGAGCGCAGCCGTCATCTGACGATTTCGCAGCGCAAGCTGAATTCACTGCTGAAGGAGCAGTATCGCATCAGCGAAAGCTACTTCTTCCCGGTCGATGAAGTGATGAACTGGTATGTGGACGAAGTAAGCGCAATGAGCGCGAACTTTGACGGCAACCGTACCATTGACCATATGGGCGCGGGCACCTGGCGCGATGGCGATATGCTGCTCGTCACGCTGACCGGCTCCAGCGGCAAGCTGACCGGGATCATCAGCCTGGACCGCCCGCACAGCAACCGCCGCCCTGACCGCGGGACGGTGGAGGTGCTGGAAATTTTCGCGCATCAGGCCGCCACCACGATGGAAAACACGCGCCTGTACCAGGAAAGCGTGCGCAATGCAGAGCAGGAAGCGCGCCTTAACGAAGTCATGGAGGCGGTTTCCACCACCCTGGAAATCGGCAAGATCGTTGAAACGGTGGCCCAGCGCAGCGTGCGCCTGCTGCCGTTGGACCGCATGACCGTCGCCATGATCGACAGCGACCAGCGCAGCTTTGAGGTGGTGCGCGCCAACGTCCGTTCCAGCACCCAGGTGGAAACCACGCGCGATAAGCGTGTGAGCCTGGAACGCACCGCGCTGGGGCGCAGTTACCTGGAACGCCAGGAGCACCTGTATCACGAAGGTGACGACGAGGCGCGCTTCTATGATGACGTGGCCGCATGGCGCGCCCAGGGGGAAAAATCCGGGATCGCGCTGCCGCTGCTGACGGGTGGCGAGTGCCTGGGGACGCTGTACATCGGCAGCAACACGCTTTCTGCCAGCAGCATGAACGAGTTCGCGCCGCTGCTGCGCCGTATGGTGCAGTTGGTGGCAGCCGCCTTCCAGAACGTGCGCCTGTTCGACCAGGCGGTGAACCTGCGCGTGCTGAACGAGTCGGTCATCGAGTCGATCCAGCAGGGGATTGCGGTGCTGGATAATTCCGGGCGCATCATCTCCATGAACCAGTTCATGGTACAGCGCTATGGGTGGGGCGACGCGGCAGTGGGGGCCGACCTGTTCGCCTACCAGCCGGATATCGCAGACCTGATCAGGACGGAACTGCAGGAAGTGCTGCAAACGGGCACCCCGCAGGAGCGCGTCAACCAGTCTGCCTGGGAAGCGGACGGCTCGATGATTGTGCGCAACTTCTATGTGTACCCGCTGCGCTACGACAACTCGGTTCGCGGCGCGGTGCTGCTGGTGGAAGATGTGACGGACCGCGCGCTGCTGGAACAGGCGATGGAATCGCGCGCCAACCAGCTCGCGGCGCTGACGGAAGTATCCACGCGCATCACGTCATCGCTGGAACGCGAAGAAGTGGTGCTGCTGGCGATGAGTGAAATGGAATACCTGATCAAGTATGACACGATGACGCTGTGGCGGCGCAACGGCTCATATATGGTCATGGAAGGCGGATCCGGCGTGCCGGACGAAGAAAAGGAACTGGCACGCGGCACAGGGCGCGAGGTGCGCGTTCGCATTTCGGACTATGACCGGGTGCGGCAGATGGTGGACTCGCAGCGCGTCGTCTCGATTATTACCGAACAGCCCTTCCCCGACCTGCTGCCGGGCGAACGTGAAGCGCGCAGTTGGCTGGGTGTGCCGCTGGTGAACCAGGGGCATGTGGTGGGGATGATCGTGCTGACGCACCGTGAGCCGAACAGCTATAACAGCACGTCAGACCAGAACATCGCGTTTGCGTTTGCCAGCCAGGTGGCCATCGCGCTGGCCAATGCCGATCTCTTTGAGCAGACGTTTGACCGCACCAACGAGCTTGGGACGCTGTTTGAGGCGGCACAGGCGACATCGCTCACCCAGGACCTGGACTCGGTGTTCCGCACGGTGGTGGAACTCATGTTCAGCGCGCTGGACATGGACGAGTGCGTGATCATGATCTGGGATGAAGTCGATAACGAACTCGAAGTGCAGATCGATGTCAACCGTTACGGCAACCAGACCCGCGTGAAACCTGTGGGCACACGCTACCCGCTTTCGCGTTACCCTGCAAAACTGCACGTGCTGCGCGAGCGCGAGGTGGTGGTGGTGCTGCACGATGACCAGGACACGCCGCATCCTTCTGAACTTGAAGAACTGAAGGCCAGCAGCGACGCGGCGCGTATGCTGGTGCCGCTGGTGGTGCGCGAGCAGGCCATCGGTCTCATCCAGTTGGAGCAGCACACCATCGATAACCGCCAGATGACGCAGCAGAAGGTGCGGCTGGCGCGGGCGCTGGGGGCGCAGGTGGCGGTGGCCATCGAAAACGCGCGCCTGAACAAGCAGATGACATCGATGGTTTCTGAAGCGCTCATCATCAATGACCTGTCTCAGGCCATTTCCAGCACGCTGAACCTCAACGACATGATCCGCGTCATCAGCGAGCGGGTGCCCTCTGTGACGGGATCGGATGAAATGTACCTGGCGCTGTATGACGAGAAGACGCAGGAAATCGAATTCCCGCTGGCGGTGCGCGGGGGTGTGCCCTACAGCATCGCGCCGCGCCAACTGGGCAGCGATGAAGTGTCCTTCGTCATCAAACACCGCCGTCTGCTAAGCCTGGGCGCAGACTACTTCAGCCCAGACGAACTGCGCCGCAGCCTGGGCATTGACAACGGCGAAGGCGAAGTGAAGAGTTACCTGGGTGTGCCGCTGAGCGCTGGCGACAAAGTGTATGGGGTCATCGCGCTGCGCGATACGAGCCGCACACGCGCCTTCACGCTCAACGATCAGCGTATCCTCACCACCGTCGGTTCGCAGATCGGCGCTGCCATCCAGAACGCGCAGTTGTTTGAGCAGATCAGCAATTTCGCCGAAGACCTGAACCGCGTGGTGCAGGAACGCACGCGCCAGCTTGAAGAAGAGCGCGACCGCATCGACACGCTGTACCAGATCACGTCTGAACTGGCGCGCACGCTGGACATGGACCGGCTGCTGAAGCGAGCGCTGGGCATGGTGGCGAAGGCCGTCAACGGCGAAGACGGCGTAATCCTGGCGCTTGACCCGCTGAGCGATACGCTTTACAGCCAGGCCGCGCTTAATCCCGCCGTCCTCTTTGAGGACAGCGAAACGGGCCGCATGACGCACGCGGCGGAATCGCTGGGGACGTGGCTGCTGCAGAACGGCGAAAACGTCATCATGATTGAAGACCTGGATCGCTTCCCGTTCTGGAAGCCGAACCCCAACGATCCTGTACACTGGCGCAGCGCCATCGCGGCAGTGCTGGAAAGCAACGAGAATGACCCGCAGGGCGTGATGGTTATGCTTAGCACCAACACCGGGGTCTTCGGCGAAGCACAGCTCCGTTTGATGGTTGCCGCCGCCAACCAGGTGGCTTCGGCCATCAACAACGCTGACCTCTATCACCTGATCCGCGACCAGGCGGAGCGTCTGGGGTCGCTGCTGCGTGCAGAGCAGGAAGAAGCAGAGAAGAACTCCGCTATCCTGGAATCGATCGCAGACGGCGTGATTTTGTCTGACGCGATGGGGCGCATCATCCTGTTTAACACTGCCGCAGAACGCATTCTGCAGCTCCCGCGCGAACAGGCGCTGGGCCAGCCGCTGTCACAGTTCACCGGCCTGTATGGGGGCGCGGTGGCGGAATGGGCGGAAAACATCCAGGGCCGCATGGACGCTGTGGACGTGATCGGCGAATATGTGGACGAGCGCCTGCCGCTGGGTGACCGCATCGTCAGCGCGCATCTGTCGCCAGTGTTCACGGGCGATAAGTTCCTGGGGATGGTGTCTGTATTCCGCGACATCACGCGCGATGTGGAAGTGGAGCGCATGAAGAGCGACTTCGTCGCCAGCGTGTCGCACGAGCTGCGCACACCGCTGACCCCCATCAAGGGCTATACCGACCTGCTGCTGATGGGCGCGGCGGGCGACGTGACCGACACGCAGAAGCGCGTGCTGGCCACCATCAAAGAGAATGTGGAGCGGCTCACGGTACTGGTGGAAGACGTGCTGGATATCTCCAAGATCGACTCTGGCAAGGAACGCTTGCAGCTTGAACGGGTGAACCTGGAAGAAGTGTTCGAGAACGTGCTGAACACGCTGCGCCAGCGCCCGAACCATCAGCGCAAGACGCTGGCGGTAACGGTGGATGTGGATGCAGAGGTGCCAACGATCCTGGCGGACCGTGACAAGCTGAACCGTATTATGTCGAACATTATCGACAACGCCTTTAATTACACGCCATCCGGTGGTAGTATAGAGATCACAGTGCGCCCACAGCCAGATGGAAAACGGGTGCTCATTTCCGTAAGCGATACCGGGGTGGGCATCCCGGAACAACTACGCGAGGATGTGTGGCAGCGCTTCAAACGTAACGAAGAACACGCGCTGCGTCTGGAAGTTCCCGGCACCGGTCTGGGGTTGGCCATTGTTCGGGAGATGGTGGAGATGCACAGCGGCGACGTATGGTTCGACTCTGAAGTGGATAAGGGGACAACCTTCTACATCGCCCTTCCCATTGAACAGCCTGAATTCTACATGACGAATCCGTCTCGCACGTCAACGGGCCTGCTGCGACAGGTCACTGAGGAGTAGAAAGACATCATGGCGCATATTCTCGTCGCCGAAGACGAACGCGATATTCGTGAACTCATCAACTTTACACTGACGTTTGCAGGACATCAGATGTCGCTGGCAGCCAATGGCGAAGAAGCCGTACAGCTTGCGCAGAACGCGCCGCATCCTGACTTGATCATGATGGATGTACGGATGCCCAGGATGACCGGCTATGAAGCGTGCCGGGAACTAAAAAAGATTGACACAGTCAAGGATATTCCGGTGGTGTTTCTTTCGGCCAAAGGCCAGGATGACGAAATCCAGACTGGCCTGGAGGTGGGCGCAATTGCCTACATTCTGAAGCCGTTTGCCCCGGATGAACTGACAAAACGTATTGCCGAACTTCTGAAGCAAATCGGCGCGGTTTAGGCGGGAACGTATGAGCGCAATCACGGTCGGTGGAGATTTAGTACACTACGAAGTTCTGGGACGCGGGCGTCCGGTAATCCTGCTGCATGGGTGGGTCGGGTCGTGGCGTTACTGGATTCCGACAATGCAACAGCTTCACCTGAAATACCGCGTGTATGCTATTGACCTGTTCGGGTATGGCGACTCTGCTAAGAATCCAGAGCGCTACACGATCGCACATCAGATCGCCATGCTCAGCGAATTCATGGTGCAGTTGGGGATCCCAAAAGCGGCGATGGTGGCGCACGGGTTAGGCGCGCAGGTCGCGGCGGAGTTTGCGGCCAAGAATACAGAGCGTGTGGCGCGTTTGCTGCTGGCGAGCGCGCCGCTGTTTGACCCTGGCAACCTGGATACACGCGTGCCCCCAGGGGCACAGGTGCTGCTGACGACGACCGGCTTCGATGCCAGGCAGGCGCTGGATGCAGCGGCAAGCACATCAAACGCGGCGGCGGTGGCCCCTGCGACGGCAGCCACGACGACGACCCCGGCGGACCCCACCGTATCGCGCCGGCCAGACATCGTCATTTCTGCCAATGCCGCCACGCCGCCCGCGCCAGCCAACCCGGCACCGCCCAACGACGCCACGCTTCCAAGCGCCAAGTCGATAGACCGGGCGAAACTGGAAGCGGCGGCGATGGCCCGCGCGGAAAGCGAACTGACGGCAAGGCGCACCGCCGAAGGCGATACGAACCCGCAGCCCACACGCCAGGCCCCCCCGGATAATCCGCTCTATAAGAAGGTGGGGAATGCATCGTCCGAGACGCTGCTGGGGCGCTGCTTTAAGAAGTCTGAACCGCAGTACGAAAAACTGGGCTTTGACCTGGCGAAGATGGACGACGGCGTGCTGCCGCGCATTACGGCGAGCTTTGACGCTGGCCGGATGCTGGACACGCTGCGCATGATCGCAACACCAGCCGTCATCGTGCATGGCGAAGCAGACCCGCTGATTCCGGATCCGGGTGAAAATGTGTGGAACTACCTGACTTCTGAGAAGGAAGACAGCGTGCTGCCTGTGCCGCTGCCGGGTGTGCGTCACTTCCCGATGCTGGAACACGAGGCGTTTATCCGCCTGATCAACAACTTCCTGGAACTGCCCGATATCAGCAAGCTTGAGCTGAAGGAACGCTGGCGGCGGCGCTCGCGCTAGCGCGGCACCCGCACAGCGAGGCAAGTTCATACAGCGATGCAGGCGTTGGTCTTCGCGAATGGCGATATTAACGATGGCGCGATGGTGCGGCGCATATTATCGCGCGTGCAGACCCCGCTGGTCATTGCGGCAGACGGCGGCGCGCGCGTGGCGCTGTACTTCAACTTTCTGCCCGATATCGTCGTCGGCGATATGGATTCGCTGTCTGCCGCCGAAGTTGAGTCGCTGCGGGTGCGCGGGGTGGACATCCGGCGTCATCCGGCAGAAAAAGATGAAACCGACCTCGAACTGGCGCTGAAACTGGCGGCGGCCAGGGGCGCGACCTGGATCAGCATCATCGGCGGCATCGGTGACCGTATCGACCAGACCATCGCCAACCTCTACCTGATGAGCCTGCCGGAACTGGAAGGGCGCGAAGTGGTGGTGGCGGCGGGGCGGCAGGAAATCCGGCTGCTGCATCCTGGCGATACGGTGATCTGCGGCGCGCCGGGCGACACGCTCTCGCTGATCCCCCTGGGCGGCGCGGTCCACGGGGTGCGCACCCAGGCGCTGTACTATCCGCTGAACGACGAAACGCTGGAATTCGGCCCGGCGCGCGGCATCAGCAACATCATGACCAGCGACTGCGCCACGATCAGCCTGGGGGATGGCCGCCTGCTGCTGATCCACACCGAAGGACGCGCATGATCAGCCCCGTCACCGTCATCAAGAATGACCACACCGGCCATGCCGTGCGCCGTTACACAGGTGATGTGATCGCGCGAGGCGATACCTGGATCTGCCTGGACGCACATTTCGAGCGCACGATCGTGGCGGATTACGTGACGTTCGGCCAGGGGGACCGGGTGCGGGAATGGTTCTACAGCGACCGCTGGTACAACATCTTTGAGCTGCACGCTGCGGCAGACGATGCGCTGAAAGGCTGGTACTGCAACCTCACGCGCCCGGCGCGCATAGGGGCAGACGAGGTCGCAGCAGATGACCTGGCGCTGGATGTGTTTGTGTCGCCCTCCGGCGCGGTGCTGATTCTGGACGAGGACGCGTATACCGCGCTGGAGCTGGACGCAGGCGAACGCGAGGCCGTTCGCCTGGCGCTGGCCGACCTGCGCCAGCGGATCGACGCGCGCGAAGCCCCATTTGATGCAATCCCCCGGCTTGGTGGCTAGGTTCTGTTGACATGCCTGGCTGTGCCAGGGGCACTGCAACAGGCACAAATGTCAACGGACCCCCACAAACACGTGCGGTTAGTTAGCACCGTTCTTCATCAATCCTTCACTATCGTTCCCACCAAACCTTCTGTATAATCCTGAAAAATCTCAGTAAATCTACCAAAATCTCAAAACATGACTGATTCAATCTATGAAGGCTCCATCCCTACAGTGACCGGCACAACACAGGCCGCGCAAACCGGCAATCTGCCTGTCTCCCGCAACATCAAAATCGGGTTCTTTCATCTGGGTTCCGGCATGGCGGATGTATTGGTAAACGGCGTGTGGAACCGCATCATGATCAGCGATCTGGGCTTCGCGGCGGGGCCTATCAGCGTGCTGGGCAGCCTGCGTTACTTCCTTGCGCCGGTGGGCGTGTGGGCGGGGCGCATTTCTGACGAGCGCGCGGTGGGCGGTTATCGCCGCCTGTTCTGGATCTGGATGGGACGGATCATGATGTTGGCCAGCGTCTTTGGCCTGGGCACCGTCACGGGCCAGTTGGCCTCTGGCAGCGTCGCCGATACGGTCACATGGCTCGTTATATCCGGGCTGCTGTTCCTTTTCGGGCTGGGCAGCGCGTTTTCCGGCAGCACGTTTCTGGCGCTGGTCTATGACCGGTCCCCAGAGCACCAGCGTGGGCGGGCAGTGGGCATCGTGTGGACGTTTCTGCTGCTGGGGTATACGTTTGGCGGCGCGTTCTTCGGCATCATGCTGCCCGCGCACGAGAACACCAAACTGCTGATGTATGGCGGCCCGGCCTTCGCACAGGTCGCGCCATTTGCGCGTCTGCTGGTTGTGGATAATCCCAACGTGATCCTGAACCTGTTTCTGGTGGCCGGTATGCTGATGGGGGCGCTGTGGTTCTTCTCGCTGGTGGGTGAAGAACGCCGCGCCAGGTTGCAGCTCGCGCGCGAAAGTGGGCAGCCGGCAGCGGCCAGGAGCAGCATTCGCAGCGATCTGGCGCTGGTGTGGCGCATGCCGTCCATGCGGTTCTTCGCCTTTTACCTCACCTTCTCGATGATGTTCGCGTTCTCGCAGGATTTCATCCTGGAGCCGTTCGCGGGGGACGTGTTCGGCATGAGCGTGGCGGTCACCTCGCGCTTTGCCACCTACTGGGGCTCAATGTCTATTCTGGGCACACTGCTCTTTTTGTGGCTGTCGCGCCGCCATCGCTGGCTGACAAACGCCAACATGTCGTACATCGGCGTGTGGGTGCTGGTGGTGGCGTTTGGGGTGTTCACCGTGTCGGCACTCTTGCAGATTCGCTGGCTGGTGACACCGGGGCTGATCGTGCTTGGGATCGGCCTGGGGGTGTGGAACGTGGGCACGCTGGGCCTGATGATGGATATGAGTCCGTTGAAACGCGCCGGGACGTTCCTCGGATTCTGGACGCTGGTCGTCACCCTGGCGCGCGGCCTGGGTACCTCTGGCGGCGGCATCGTGCGCGACGTGGTCATGTCGATCACGCAGAACAACGCGCAGGCTTACGGGCTGACATTCGGCCTGGGCGCTGTGGGGCTGCTGCTGGCGCTGTGGATGCTGCTGCGCGCCAACGTTAAGACCTACCAGGCCGATGGCGCGTTTCAGCGCGCAGAACAGGTCTTCGCCGGAGGGCTGGATTAGTGGCAGCAGCGGCGCGCCCCTGGTGGCTTCTGCCGGGGGCGCGGCTGGTTTTGGGCGCGCCCCCCTACCGCTGCCCGTCTGTAAAGAAACCGTAACACCACATCTTAAGGCATTTCCCCCCAAACTGAGATATTCTAGATGTAACTGACGTGAACTTCGCAACGTCAGCCGCGCAATCAGGAGTCCGGGTTCCCATGACACAATCGAGCTGGAAAATCATCATAGACGGGCATGACGATGCGGGCGTCGCCACGTTTGTACGAACGATCAGTGACCGTCATTCCGGGAAAACCGGCCCGCTGCTTTCAAGCTGGGAAAACACGCAGGACGGCGCGCCGTCGCTGGGGCGCGTCACCATTGACCGTGACCTCGTGCTGTTCTTTCTGGGCAATGACCTGGAGCGGGAATGGCCGTGGGATCACTTCGACCAGCATCTGCTTGGCGTGATTCTGCTGGTGGACAGCGCAGACCCCGGTTCATTCCGCGAGACGGGTGACCTGCTGAACGCGCTCACGTCAGAATCCCCTGTGCCCTATGTGCTGGCGGCCAACAAACAGGATTTGCCCGAAGCCTGGAACGTGACCGACATCCGAATCGCCATGCAACTGCCAGAAACCACCCCCATCATTCCGTGCGTGGCCAGCGACCGGGAGTCGGTGCGGGATGTGCTGAATGCGCTGTTTGACCGCCTGATGCGCACGCTGGAAGGGTAAGCCCCGGCCAGGGTGCATGCGGTGCGCGGTGCAGGTCCCTTACGGGTAGCGCACCGGGCCAAGCACGACCGGCGCGCTGGTCTGCATCACATCGCCGGTGCGCGCATCGCGGGCGCGCAGTTCAACGTCCCAGATGACCGGCATCGATACCGGCGGCAGGGGCAGCACCACGGTATCGCGCACGCGCTGGCCTGCACGCCAGCAGGTCGGCGGATAACTGCCACCCTGCGCCGTCCAGATGAAGGGTGGCGCGGCAATTTCCCCATCAATCTCGTTTTCGGCGCGGGCGATCATCTCGAACTGGTATGGGCGTTCGGTGGGCACCTGGCCTTCCCAGGCGAATTCAAACGTGATGGCCTGCGCCGAAGGGTCGGCCACAAAACGGTAGCTTCCCAGCGTGAACGCGCCGCTGTAGGCGGCACTGGTGAAGCGCGCATCTGCCGGGATGAACGGCAGCGCGTCCCCCAGGGCGGCGATGTCGTCGCGCGGGGTGAACTGCTGCGGGTTAAGATCCAGCGGCACTGTGTGGAGCGTGGCGGCCATTACCAGCACCATCACAGCCTGGGTGCCCAGCAAGCCCACATGCTGGCGCTCCAACAGGCGCGCGGCAGCGATGATCAGAAACGGCGCATAATACGCGAGGATGCGCCCGTTTTCCCCCTGCACCAGCCCAACAAGGTTCACCCCGATGATCATCAGCGCGGTGCTGATGGCCGCTATATCGAGCGCGGTGGGGGCAGCGCGCCGGGAAGCCATCACCATGCCCCACACGGCCAGCGCCGCCAGCGGCAGCCCCATAAAGAGCGCCACATCATAGGGATGCAGCAGCAGCCATTCAAGATCATTGCGCTGCACCAGTGCGCTGTGGCTGGTAAATGTCACGCGCAGGATATCCAGCGGGCTGACGCCAGACGCCGCAAAAAAGACCGCCCAAACGCTGAGCAGTCCAAGCCCAAACCAGACACCGGCGCGCACCGTCCACAAAAAGGCGGGATGATCGTTTTCTGCACGGGCGACAAAATACCAGTAGCCCAGCGTGAACACGCCAAACAGCAGCAGCACAGGCAGCGCCGCGAAATTGAGGAAAGTCATCACAGACATGACGCCGCCTGCCAGCAGCACGCCTGCCATGCGGCGGCGCATTAGCCCGCGCACCAGCAGCGCAAAGGCCAGCACCACCAGCAGCGGGTAGAGGGTATTCCACACGGGCGCGAACAGCAGCACAGACGGCACCAGCGGAAACCACAACACACCGCGCCGCGCCACATCTGGACTGCCGGAAAGGTCGCGCAGCACGAAATACAGCGGGATGACCGCCAGCGCAGCCCACAGCGGCATCAGCATCCCCACCCCGGCGCTGACGAGTTCGCCGCGCGTGTACTTCATCACCTGCACGTCGGCGCACTGGTAGAGGCGCAGCGGCAGGCTGATGCCCTGCGCAATGGGCACAGCGTCGAAGGCTTTTGCCAGCGCGTGATGCACGAGGGGTTGTCCGGGTGGGCTGGTGGTGAAATGGATGAGGTTGAGGTCCAGCGCCTCGCGCATGACCTCAGGCCAGCGCGCCAGGGTCGCGTGGAGTCCGTCCCGCGCCATGATGCGCACCGCCAGCGCGCTCGCCCCGGTTTGCACGGGCGACACCGTGCGCGTGAACACGTGGAAAAACGGGTCCCCCTGTATGCTGGTCACCGCCAGCGCCAGCGCCACCCCGCCCAGCACGGCCCACGAAACGGCGTGTGCTGCGCGCCGGATGGCCACCGCGCCGGTCACGTAGACCAGCAGCAGACCCGCCAGAATCAGCACCGGGGTAATGTGCTGTGGGCGCAGCAACGGCCACTGCCAGCCGCCGCCACCGCGCAGACCGGGGTAAAGGTCCAGGACAAAAACCAGGGAAAAAATAAGAGTGAAGCCGATGATCGCTCGTCGCATGATTGGGGTTCCTCTCTGCGCGGGTAATCATAACCGGATTGGGGCGCTTTTCCAGCGTGAAAAGGGTTTATGTGCGTAAATGACGGTTTCCGTACTTAATCTGCACGCGGCAGGCTGTGTTAAGCCTCCACGCTTGCAACTTTTGTTCTATTCCTCTACACTCAGCACTGGAGGTGTTAACGTTGGGTAAGAACGTGTGTACCAACCCCCTCCCGCAAAAGACGAGTCACGAGGACACCGCATGGCAAACCAAGAGCACAGCGAAAACAGCGCAAACGATTTTGTGGGCAGGGTGCTGCGCGCCAGCACGCGCGGTTACAGCGCCGGTACCCACAGCGCGCGCATCGACTTTCGTCACGATTTCGGCGCGTTCGTGAAAGCGCCCCTGGCCAACGATGCCGTTCACCAGGTCATCGGCATGATTTACGCTGTCGAGATCAAAGACGATCTTATGATCAGCGAGCTGGTGATGGCGGAGGCCGTGAACCCCAACGTGCTGCGCGACCAGCGCGAAAACCGGCTTGTGCCGGTCGAAGTCAGCGTGCTGAACATCGGTTACTTTGATGGCCAGCGCTACATCCAGAGCCTGCCACCGCGGCCACCGCTCAGCCTGTCTGCCGTCACCTTGTGCAGCGCAGATGAAGTGGTGGCATTCACCCGGCGCAGCGAATATTTCCGGCTCGTGATTCAGGCCGCGGAGGTGCCGTCGGATGATCTGCTGGCGACGGCGCTGCGCTACGCCTCATACGCCTATCCTGAAGCGGAGCGGCGCGATTTCATCGTACAGAGCGGCCGTCAGATCGCGCGGCTGCTCTCCAACGACCTTAAGCGTCTCTCGCATATCCTGACGCTCATTCGCCCCTGAACCGGCCACTGCCCCACAGCAGCCCGCGCCACTCATCCACTCATTAGCGCGGGTTGCTGGAAAAATGTGCGGTTTCGCACTATATTTAGGGTCTGGTGATCTCTGTACCGATGACTTTGACCTGCGTCTGAGTTCGGCAGAGAGTCCGCCTGTTGACCCTGAACTTTCGTACCCTTTTCTGCCAACCGGACGGAGCGCGCACATGACGACCATCTGGCCCCTGCCACGGATCGAGACACGCGAACTGACGCGTATTGACGAAGAACGCCCAACTGCCCTCATTACCGGGCGACGTGCCTGGGATACCGTTGGCACGATGTTTAGCCTGCCGCTGGTGGTTCAGGCAGAGCCGAACACCACAGAACGCAGCTTCCTGGATTCGCTCGCCGAAGGGCTGCCGCCACAGGTTGCAGTGGTTTATGGGGTGGGCGGCGGTTTGGTGGCGGATGTTGCGAAGTATGTGGGCAGAAAGCGGGGCCTGCCCGTTGTGCTGGCACCGACCGCCCTCAGCGTGGATGGTTTCTTCACGTCCATTGTGGCGGTGCGCAATAACGGCGTCGTGGATTACGAGACGACCGGCCCGGCAGACGAAGTCAACATTGATTGGGAAGTGGTGCGCAGCGCCCCTGCCAACATTCGCGGCACCGGCATCGTGGAGCTGCTCAGCATCGTCACCGGGCTGCTGGACTGGCGTTATGCGGCAGAACATGGCCGCAACACCCCTGAAACACGCTTCCAGCAGTGGGCGGCCAGCCTGGCAGCCGGCATCGCGCAGCAGGCATTCAAGATCGCGCGCGGGGTGGGCGAAGGCCGGGTAGAGGCGCTGCAGGAACTGCTTGACCTGATCTGCATGGAAGTGCAGCTTACCAACCAACTGGGCCACAACCGCCCGCAGGAAGGCAGCGAGCAGTATTTTGCCGCCGCTGTGGAGCCGCGCGTGGCGCGCAGCCGCGGCAGCATCCCGTATGCGGATCTGGTGGGGCCGGGGATTCTGATCGCGGCGGCGCTGCACGGCCAGGATGTGACGCCGCTGCGGGAAACGATCAGTTCTGCCGGGGTGCGGCTGGATCAACTGCGGCGGGACGAAATCCGCGAGACGCTGAAGATGCTGCCGGAGTATGTGCGCAGCCACAAACTGCCATTTACCATCCTCAACGATACAAGCATGAGTGACGAGCGCATCGAAAAGCTGCTGACGGCCACGAAGCTGAATTAGCAGTTCACCTGTGCGGACGTTCGGTAGACATGGCGCTGCGCAGCCCTGGCCAGGCTATGCTGGACCAGGGATTGGCGCTTAAGCCTGGCACGCCTACCAAGACAAGATCAGGATGCAGGGTGAAACGCACAGCGCGTGTTATGGGGGCGCTGCCCCTAGAACCCCGCATGGTCATCTCATCGCGGTACTACCCCTTGTGCAAGCGTGACCAGGTCGTGATCCAGGGTGGGATGACGGCCTTGTAATGCTCCCAGGTGCCGGGTTCGGCGCTGGCATCCCCCGGCGGGACTTCCCACAATCCCATCAGCATGAATCCGCGCTGCGCCATGCCGTTGATGACGGTGCTGAACGTGTGGCAGTATTCGCGCGGGCCCAGAACCCGCTGTTCTGTGCCGGTTTCGTCGGTGAACGTCCAATGGTCGCCAGATGCAAACGTCAGCGCGCCGTCGGCATAGATCCGGCGCAGCGGGTAACCCTTGCCATCCCATTCGGTTTC
>CAZQIJ010000063.1:0-14560 GCA_964592955.1 uncultured Anaerolineaceae bacterium | reverse complement strand
CAATTCGAGCCATCGTGAAGTGGCCACATGTGCAGACTGTCATATGCCGCATGATTTTGTGGGCAAATGGCTGACGAAAGCCGTGAACGGGTTCAATCATGGTCTGGCATTTACCACCGGCAATTACCCGGAAACGATACAGATCAAGGATCACAATGCCGCTATCGCCCAGGAAAACTGCATCGCCTGTCACCAGAATTTCGTGGATCGTGCCATCGGGGGTCACGGCGATCCAACACGGGCGTGCGTTTCGTGCCATGGCAATGTGGGGCACCAAAGCAGACTCACCCAGTAGCGCGCCAGAACCGTCGGACGTGTGCGTGTAAAGCCGCACACAGATTCTTACACACACAGCAGTCTTATGCAGTCTTATTAGGAGAGGTAACACGATGAATCGTTCGAGACTCATTCTTATGTTCTCGCTGGTCTTTTTCGGCGCGGTGCTGCTGACGGTGGGTGTGGCGGCGCTGCTGGTCAACATCAGCCAGCGCCAGAACGAAGCACAGCAGTCCCCGCTGCGCGTGGTGGAGATTTCGGCAGACGAGCTTGACCCGGCAGTGTGGGGGCAGAATTTCCCCATCCAGTATGAGATGTTCATGCGCACGCAGGAAAACACCGGCCAGACACCTTACGGCGGCAGCGATCCCTACAGCAAGCTGGAACGCTACCCGGCGATGGTCGAGCTATGGGCGGGGTACGCTTTCGCCATCGACCATAACGAAGAGCGCGGTCACTATTATGCACTGATCGACCAGAAGGAGACGCGGCGCGTGACCGAGCGCCCACAGCCCGGTGCATGCGCCAACTGCCATGCAGCAGAAGCGCCGCAGCTCATCGCAGAGATGGGTTGGGAAGCATTCAACCACACGCCGTATAACGACCTGGCGGAGAACCTGCACACGGGCACATCGTGCGCAGACTGCCACGACCCGGCAACGATGGATCTGCGCATCACGCGCCCCGGCTTCATCAACGCGATGGAAGCGCGCGGCATCGACCTGGCCCAGGCCACGCGTCAGGAAATGCGCAGCTATGTGTGCGGCCAGTGCCACGTGGAATACTATTTCGCGGGCGAGGACAAGCTGCTTACTTTCCCCTGGTCTGAAGGGCTGAATATTGACTCCATCGAAGCGTATTATGACGACGTGGGTCATGTGGACTGGACTCACGCGACCACCGAAGGCCCCATGCTGAAGATGCAGCACCCGGAATTTGAACTGTACAGCACGTCTGTTCATGCCAGTTCCGGCGTGGCCTGCGCAGACTGCCATATGCCGTATACCCGCGTGGGGAGCCAGATGATCAGCGATCACTGGCTGCGCAGCCCGCTGACCAACCTCAGCGCGTCCTGCCAGACCTGCCACCGCATCGAAGAAGAAAACCTGTATGACCGGGTTATCACCATCCAAACACGCACTGCCGACATGCTGCGCGATACCGAAGACGCCATCGTGGACGCGATCAACGCCATCGCCGCGGCAAAAACGGCGGGTGCCAGCAACGAGGCGCTGGCAGAAGCGCGCGACCTGCACCGCCGTGCTCAACTGCGCTGGGACTTCATCTCCTCTGAAAACAGCACCGGTTTCCACAGCCCGCAGGAATCGGCGCGGGTGCTGGGCAATGCGATGAACCTGGCGCGTCAGTCACAGCTCAGCGCGGTGATGGCCCACAATGCACTCGGCCAAACCACCAGCACCCGTTTCAGCCAGTAGCCAGTAATCACCCCGTTTTTTCCGCAGCGGACGCCCCACGAGGGCGTCCGTTTGCGTTGATGACAGCAGCGGGCAGGTAAAACGAGGGATGAAGTACAGATGAAGTAGAGTGGATGTACACGCCGCACCACACCCTGCACCCCAGGCCGCCCAGAACTGGTAAAACGAGGGATGAAGTACAGTGGATGTATCCGCACTGCCGTCCGTCGTGAGATTGGCTTGCTGGCGTTTCTGCTGCGGGGCAAGTGGGATTACCTCGAACAGCACAGTACCAGGACCCGATTAAGATGCAGGGTGAAACGCACAGCGCGTGTATGGGGGTGATGCCCCTATAACTCCGATGCTCATCCTGTTGAGGTACTACCGTGCTTCGCAGCTCGGAACATACTGCTGCGCGGGGGTCTTGCCCAGGAACCGCTTCATGGCGCGGGTAAGGTGCGGTTGGTCAAAATAGCCCAACTGGTAAACCACGTCCAGGATCGGTGTGCCCCGCTGGAGCAGGTCAGACGCCTGCTGCGCGCGCTGCATCTGCCGGATGTGGTTGTGCGTGAGGCCGGTGGCCATCTGGAAGTGATGGCGCACGGTACGCGAGGCCACGGTGTGCGGTTCGCCCTGAACCACACGGGCCACCACCGGATCACGCAGCAGGATGTCTTCCCGCGCCAGCCGGTGCGCAAAGGTCTCAGCATTTTCGTAATCCGGAATCTGCCACACCGAACCCTTCAGCCAGAAGCCGCGAAAGGCCGCCTCTGGCAGCAGCGTCTCGCAGTCGAGGAAGTCCCGTGCCGGTAAATGCGGCATGAACGTGCCAAGTCTGAATTTGATCCACAGCACTTCTGCCGCACCGCCAAATGCTACCACCCCAGACGCCGTAAGCGGCCCCACAAAAAGGGGATGCGTGTGCCCATGTGCAGTGACGAAAACCATGTGCCAGTGGTTCTCTGCCGGTCGCACGGTTGAACCCTCGCTGGTGAAATATCCGCGTGTCACGGTTTCGATGTAGGGCGAGTCCGACGCGCGCTGCTCGTAAACGATACTCATACCTAAACTCCATAGGGATAGTTCCAGTATAGCAGATATGGCACATTTGTGCTATGGCGTCTTCGGGACTTCGGGAGCGTTTTCACAACGCCGCACAGCATACCCAGCAACGGGCCGTTTACGGGCAGACGCGGCACAGGCTTCAGGGCAAATGTAACCTGGTCGAAAAACGCTGCATCCCTGCCGAACCGCACTTGTGGGCAGCGACGCCGCGTGGGGCATCCTGCGGCGACACCACACCGAAGCCCTTCCTGCAATCGCCGGGATGGCCATATATCATAAAATATTACATATCAGGCGCGATTGTCTCAAAGAAACGCCTGTGCTATAATAGGATTATTCGCGGTACGAGACGCAAAACACCGGGCTGCGAATGTGGTTCACGATGCTGCACACACAGGGGCATCTGTGTGCTACCGGCGCG
Source organism: uncultured Anaerolineaceae bacterium (assembly GCA_964592955.1). GTDB lineage: Bacteria > Chloroflexota > Anaerolineae > Aggregatilineales > Phototrophicaceae > CAZQIJ01. Next base: position 11,383 of record CAZQIJ010000063.1, on the reverse strand, counting down.
ACGGTATGTAAGACGAAGCATTCTCTTCGCGGGCGCGCTGAGGGTAGAAGCCCTGGCCTTCAGGCGCGGGGAGCATGTCACACGAAAGTTAACTGGCAGTTCTGTGCCACCCATCCACCCGCTGGTGGCGGCACAGGTCAGGTTCCACACACTCAACCACAACAGGTGACGTTATCTGCGCAGCGGGTAACGTCATTTTGTTTAGCGGCGGGTAAAGGAGTCTGGATTATGACGACCATCGAGAAAACCATCTTCATCTATGCCCCAGTAGAAACTGTCTTCCGCTATGTGGCTCACCCGGCCAATCTGCCCCACTTCTGGCGCAGTTTTACGGGCATAACGAATACACATCGGCTTCCCACCGGGGAACAGAGATTCGACTGGAATTACAGAATGGTTGGTGTTCGCCTGGAGGGGTTCGGTGAAGAAACGGATTTTGTCCCGCACCAGCGCCTCACCTTCATGCTTACCGGCGGCTTTCACGGCTTCATCACCTGGCGCTTTGACCCGGAAGATGACGGCACCCGCGTCACGGTGTGGTGCGAGATGCATGTTCCTGCGCCGCTGCTGAAGAAACATGATGCGGCGGATGTGGGGGCGCAGAACGCCTATGACCTCCAGCAGGCCCTCAGTCAGCTTAAGACGGTGCTGGAGCAGCAGTCCACACTGGTACCCTGATGCTGCTGCCCGCGCGTGCGTGATCAGCCACAGGCCGCCGCCGCGGTGAACGCCTGCGCAAACGCGGTCAGCGTGTCGTGGCGCGCGTTGCGATCCTTAGCCAGCGCGCGCCGCAGGGCCTCCCACACCGCTGGGGATAGATCCGGGCATATCTCCGTTAGCGGGCGCGGTGGCTTGTGAACATGATATTCATACCAGGTATCGATGCGATGCACGCTGCCCTTATGCGTCGTATAGGGGGAAACCCCGGCCCCCCCCAGCATTTCGTAGATGACCAGTGCCATCGCGTACTGGTCACTGCGTCCATCCAGCGGTTCGAAACGCATCTGCTCCGGGGACATACACTGTAAGGTCCCCGGTGGTGCCGCACCGCGCTGGGTTTCGTCTGCCGGTTCTGGGTGCTGCAGATGCTGCGCTACGCCGAAGTCCAGCAGGTACGGTTCACCCTCCGAAATGCGGATGTTGCCGGGTTTCACATCGCAGTGTACATAGCCCTGGGCATGAACATAATCCAGCGCCGCGCCGATCTTCGTCAGCACACGCTCTGCATCGCAGAGAATGGTCTGCATGGGCATGGGATGGGCGCGCGCGCGCAGGATTTCGTCCAGCGTGCGCCCAGACAGCCAGGGCATCACCATATAGCGCAGCGCGGTCTGACCGTCGTGATTGCGATCCAGCACAGGGACCAGGTGGGTATGGGTAAAGCGCGAGGCGATTTCCCCTTCACGCTGAAACCGCTCCACAATCACCGGGCTTGCGCTCGGCATCAGAATCTTGACGGCTACCTGGGAACGTGTGATCTCGTCGATGCCGCGATACACCACAGACATATGCGATTTTGCGATGGCCGCCATCAGCCGGTAACGTTCGCCTAACTGCCGACCCGTGAGCGTGTCTAGGTCATTCATCGTCTTGGTCCTGCGCCTGCTGGATTCTCTCTGCCCGTATCGATCTGGGCGGCTTTTGCCGCTCCACTGCCTATTTGCGAGTGTGTTACATTGCAACCATATTGCAACCATTATGCACAGCTCCAGGAATTGCACAAGCAAATGCGCGAACCGCAGATGGAGACAACGCCTGCTGTGTTTGGCTGGAAAGGACGACCTCCCCCACCGCTGCATTCAACCGCGTTAGCCTGATGTTGTACGGGGACATGACGCTGATGCAATGGGTCGATGGCTGTCGTGGGCACAGCACACACCCGTCAGACGGCGTTTTACCCAAAATCCGGGTTGGTTTTTGTGCGCATTATCACTTGTTTCCCTGCGAAATAACGCTAAACTTTGGTCTGTTTCGTCTATCCATTGGTCAGATGTTATAGGAGTACTATGTCTCGCAAATTACTACTGATGCAGCTTGTGCTGCTGCTTGCGGTAATCAGCCCGCTGGCCGCGCAGGATGAAGAATTTGTGTTTGGGGTGGTGCTGGTGGGGCCGCAGAATGATCGTGGCTGGAGCCAGTCCCACTACGAAGCCGCGCAGTATGTGGAAGCGAACTTCCCCGGTGCAACCGCGCTGATCTTCGAAAGCCTGAATCCGGCGGATGCGCCAGAAACCACCCTGCTGGATGTCGTGACCGATATGGTAGACAGCGGCGCGCAGGTGATCTTCACCACCTCAGACTCCTTTGAAGAAGATACGAATACCGTCGCCGAAGCCTTCCCGGAGGTCACCTTCATCAACATTACCGGCAGCAATGTGCTGAACGGCGCGCCCGGCAATGTGGGTAACTTCACCGGCATGATGGAAGCCCCGCGTCTTATCGCCGGATGCGCAGCCGGCCTCGCCACCGAAACAGGTCACATCGGCTATCTGGGTGCCCTCATTAACGACGAAACCCGCCGTCTGGCCGCCTCTGCCTATCTGGGGGCGCGTTACTGCTACGAGAACTATGTGGGCGGCGATGCGGCAGACCTCACTTTTGATGCCGTCTGGATTGGCTTCTGGTTCAATATTCCCGGTGTGACCCTCGACCCGACCGAAGTCGCCAACGAATTCTTCAACAGCGGCGCGGATGTCGTCATTTCCGGCATCGATACTACCGAAGCCATTGCGGTTGCCGGTCAGCGGTTCGCGGCGGATGAACGTGTGTTTGCCATCCCCTATGGCAATGCGGGGGGCTGCGCCGAAGCGCCTGCGGCCTGCCTGGGTGTCGCCTACTACAACTGGGGTCCGGCCTACCTGGAAACCATCCTGGCGGTGGCGGATGGCACATGGACCCAGGATTGGGTGTGGATTCCGCCTGTGTGGGCTGAAATCGCTGAAGACGGATACTATACCGGTGCGGACACCTCGGTCATCGGGTATCTGCACGGCGAAGGGATGCCTGCAGAACTGCGCGAACAGCTCGACACGTTCGCACAGGAAATCGCCGATTTTGCCAGCGAAAGCGAAACCGCGGAAACCGAAGGCATCTATCTGTGGCGCGGCCCGCTGAACCTGCAGGACGGCACGCCCCTGGCAGAAGACGACTCCTACGTCCCCATGATGGATATCTGGACGCTGGATCAGCTTCTGGAAGGTATGAGCGGCGCAAGTGAATAGCGCCTTGCGCCAATTCTCCCGCTAACTTTCCTGCGGAAAACCGCTACAATCCAGGGCAGAGCATTTCTGCTCTGGATTGCTTTAAGCTCAGAACCATGAACATAACCCTGAAAGACATCAACAAACACTTCGGCAGTATCCACGCCAACAAGGCCATCTCCGCAACGTTTACCGAGGGACGCATCATCGGGGTGCTTGGTGAAAATGGTGCGGGTAAGTCCACGCTCATGAAGATCCTGTCTGGTTACGAGATGTTCGACAGCGGCGAAATCCGCATTGATGGCCGCGCAGTGGTCTATAACCATCCTTCGGTCGCCGTCGCACACGGCATCGGCATGCTGCAGCAAGACCCGCTGGACATTGGCGCATTCACCGTGCTGGAGAGTTTTATCTATGGCGCGCAGCGTGCAGACACTGGCCACAGCCTGTGGATGAATCGCCGCGCCGCCGTCCGTCAGTTGGCTTCGCTGTGCGCGCGGCTGGGGTTTGCGCTGGAACCGGACGCGCCAGTAGAAACGCTCTCCATCGCGCAGCGCCAGCAGCTCGAAATTCTGCGCCTGCTGGCCTTAGGGGTGCGCACCCTCATCCTGGATGAACCCACCACCGGCATCAGCGGCGAACAGAAAGCCGCCCTTTTCGCCGCTTTGCAGCGCCTGGCCCGTACCGAAGGGTTAATCGTGCTGCTGGTGTCTCACAAGCTGGAAGACGTCATGGCGCTGTGCGATGAAGTGATTGTGCTGCGCGCCGGGGCCGTCGTCGGTACCGGGACCCTGCCGCTGTCGTCGCATGATCTGGTGACGATGATGTTTGGGGAAGAACTGCCACGCGCAGCGCGTGCGCCCGCCGCACCTGGGGGCGTCGTCATGGCGCTGCGCGATGTATCTGTGCAGAACCGTCGGCTGGACATGCGCGGCCTGTCCCTGGAGATACGGGCCGGTGAAGTCATCGGGCTGGCTGGTTTGGACGGCAGCGGGCAGGAGCTGCTGCTGCGCGCCTGTGCCGGTTTAGCGCGCATCCAGGGCGGCGAACTTTCGCTGCGTGGACGGCGGGTGACGCACCACCCGTACCGCGACCTGCTGCGCCAGGGTGTGGCGTTTGCCGGAGCAGGCCGCCTTGAGGAGGGCCTGATTGCCGGGCTGACCCTGGATGAACACATGGCGCTCATGGAGGCCGCCACCCCCGGCACCCATGCAGGCTGGGCCATCAATTGGACGGCGGCACGCGCGCGGATGGCCAACCGCATTCGACACTATAACATTCGCGGGAAAGGCGAGCAGCGCATCGAACGCTTGTCTGGTGGCAATCAGCAGCGTGTATTGCTGTCGCTGCTCCCGGATGATCTCGATGTGCTGCTTTTGGAGCAGCCCACGCGCGGCCTGGATCTCGCTTCGGTGCGCCTCATCTGGCAGGAACTGCGCGAGCGCGTGGCGCGTGGAACGGCGGTGCTGTTCAGCTCTGCCGAGCTGGACGAAATCCTCACCTACAGCGACCGTATTCTGGTCTTCTACGCCGGGCGCGTGGCAGCAGTCCCGGATGCGCGTGCCATTACACTCGACCGGCTGGGGAGCATGATCGGCGGCAATTTCGGGGCGCTCGAACGGCCACAGCCAGAGGGTAAGGGGCAGCGATGAAGCATTCGGTGACGGTTTCACAGGGGGTCGCCTACCTCCTCTCGGTTTTCGCATCGCTGCTGGTCACCGCGCTGCTGGTGCTGCTGGTGGGGCGAGATCCGGTTGAAGTGCTTCAGGCGGTGTGGGAAGGCGCTTTTCGCAATCCCCGGTCGTTTGCCAGCGTGCTGAATTTCTTCATCCCACTGCTGCTCGTCAGTATGGGGCTGGTGGTGACGTTTCGCGCGGGGCTTTGGAACATCGGCGCGGAAGGACAGATCATGATGGGCGCGGTTTTCGCCAGCATCATCCCTATGGCTTTCCTTAAGACACCATCGCTTAGCCCAGAAGCGTTTTCGCCCGTTGTGCTGCTTGGCGCGTCGGTGCTGCTGGCGATGCTGGGTGGGATGCTGTGGGGGGCGCTTGTTGGCTATCTGAAGATTGTGCTGGGAATCAACGAGATTTTTGGCGGTGTCGCGCTGAATGCGCTGGCCAACGTCCTGGCCATCTACCTGATTTCTGGCCCCTGGGAGCCGGAAATCGGCGGTTCTGCCCAGGGCACCGAACCGTTTCCTGCGCCGGTGCTGTTCCCGGAAATCTCGGCAGAGTTCCCGACCAGCGCCGCCGCGCTGGGGATCGTGGCACTGGTGACCCTTGCCGTGATTGTGGCGCTGAACAGCACGCGCTGGGGTCTTAACCTCAAAGCTGTGGGCAGGAATGCGCGCTCGGCGCTTCTGCTGGGCGTTTCCAGCAGCCGTGTTGCCATGAGTGCGTTTGTGGTGTGCGGCATGTTCGCCGGGATCGCTGGCGCGTACCGTGTGCTGTTCACCTACGACAATTTGCGCCCGCTGGTATCAGGCGGGATCGGCTTCCTGGGGGTGCTGGTGGCCATGCTGGCCTCTGCCTTCCCGCTGTGGGTGCCGCTCATCGTTTTCGCCTTCGCCGCCATTCTATCTGGCAGCACGCGCCTGCGCATCGCCCTTCAGCTTGATGCTTCGCTCGCCAGTGTGCTGCAATCCACCATCGTGCTGCTGGTGCTGCTCGCCAACGGCGTCCGCCAGCGTCTGGGCGAATCGACGGGCCAGGCGCAGCCGCGAACCTCCGAGAGTGAGCTTGATGAACAACCATGAATGAGGAATTTCTGAACACCCTGCGCAGCGTGGTCGCCAATGCCACGCCCCTCGTCATCGCCAGCGTGGGCGAGACCCTGAACGAGCGTGCTGGCGTCATCAACCTCTCGCTTGATGGCAGCCTGGCGTTTTCTGCCATGATCGGATTCGTCGCCGCATGGCATACCGAAAATGTGCTGGTGGGCATGGCTGCCGCGATGCTGGCCGGGGCGCTGGTCGCGCTGCTCATCGCGTTTGCCAGCATCACCCTGCGCCAGGATCAGGTTGCGGTGGGGTTTGTGCTGGCGCTGCTCACGGCGGACCTGGCGCGCTTTCTTGGCCAGGAATACACCCGCATTCAGGGGCCGCAGGTGCCGCCCTTCGCGCTGCCCCTGCTGCGGGACATCCCCATCGTGGGGCCGGTTTTCTTTGAGCAGAACTGGCTCGTATATTTCAGCTATGCCCTGGTCTTCGGGACGTGGTTCTGGTTGTTTCACACCCGCGCCGGGCTGGCGCACCGCGCGCTGGGCGAACGCCCGGAAGTGGCCTATGCGCGCGGGATGCGCGTCAACCTTCAGCGCGCCATCATTACCGGGGCCGGGGGAGCGCTTGTGGGGTTGGCAGGCGCTGCCTATTCGCTTAACGTGAAGCCTGGCATCGCCAATCCGCCGTCCATGCTGGGTGACGGCTGGATCGCGCTTGCCATTGTGATCTTTGGGGGCTGGCATCCGCTGCGCGCTGCGCTCGGCGCGTATCTGTTCGCCATACTGCGCGCTGTCTCTGCGGATATCCAGCGCAGCGGGCTGTTGATCTTCGGCCAGCAGATCGAATTCAACTTCGTGCTGCTGAACGCGCTGCCCTGGGTGTTGATGATCTTCACGCTGCTGCTGGTGAGCAGCGGCAGCATCGACCGCTTGTTGAACCTCATGCCGCGCCCGGTGCAGCGCCGCCTGCGTGCCTTTCTCCGCTCCGATCCGCCGCAGTCCCTGGGACGCCGGTTCGAGCGTGACTGAACAGCGCGGCAGGCGCAGTCAGACCACCTCGTAATTTGCCTGCAGAAAGCGCATGAACTCGATGATCGCGCGGCGGCGGCTGGAAAGCGACAGCATTTCATCCTCGCTCATCTCGCCCAGGGTCTTCTCGAACCCTGCCGGGATGAAAATATTGTTCCAGTGATACCCGCCGCCACGCGGTTCCGGCGCAATTTCGCCCGGCACCACCCCCACAAACTTGCGCACCAGTTGGCCGTCAGTGAAGCCGATGGCGGATACTGCTTCTGCATAACGGTCTGAGAACGGCTGAAGCATCCTGCAGATGTTGGTCAGTCCGGCGGGTTCCAGAAAGGTCGTCGTCAACCCACCCGGCAGCCCGCCCCATGCCCTGATTGCGACCGCCGATTGTTCGACAAACACCGGTTTCTTCAGAACATCGTAGGCGCGCCTGGCCTTATAGAGGGCCACTTCGCCCGCGTCCACATGCTGGATGTCCTCAATTTCGATGGGTGCAGATTGCAGCGCGGTGTTGAGAATCTGCTCATACATGCGCAGCTTAAAGGCGTTGGTGGTGGCAAAATGCAGCGTATGAATGGAGAGTGTGGCGCTCGCAGGCTGCTCCTCGCGCATACGCCGCAGCGGATTAAACACCGCGCGTTCAATCTCAAACAGGCCGTTCAGCAAACGGGTGGCAGCCTGCGGCGTGAAGCCATCCGGCATGGGGATCATCTGGTAACGGCTGATCTTCTCCGGAATCGGGCTGTTATCCAGCATCACCGGCGCGATGGCTTTCTGCAGCCGGATCGCAAGGTCAAGTTCCCGCTGGCAGTATTCGGACTCGATGCTGTGTGCCGAAAGCAGAATCAGAAAACAGTGCGCACGGGCGATCTGCCGTTCGATTTCTTCCCACCACTGCTGTCCGATAGAAAGCCGCTGGTCAAACCACACCTCGTGGATTTCCAGCACCGGCTGCAGGGCCAGTACCTGCGCTGTATCTTCGCGGGCATAGCTGATAAATAGTCTCATCGCTTCTTCGTCCTGTGTGGCCCCCCCAACCTACTCAGCAAAAAACGCGCGAACCGCAAACGGCACGCACGTCCTGGAGCATAGGCGCTGGGGATGTGTGGAAATGATACAAACCCGCCATGCTCCGCGACGCTATGGGTTGTATTCAAAGGTTGCATACGGTGGGAATACAAATGTGGTCGGGGTGCCGGGATTCGAACCCGGGACCTCTGCGTCCCAAACACAGCGCGCTGCCAACTGCGCTACACCCCGTGATCGGTCGCATTTTATCATGAATCTCAAACCAAGTCTATGCAAGACTCCTGCGCAGAAACGACATATACTGTAAGGGTCTTTAAAATTAGAGTTTGAAGGACTGTTTGTACGTGAAGAACGTGCTCATTATCGGCGGGACTCGCAACATCGGCTATTTTCTCGCCCAACACCTGCACCAAACCGGACACCGCATCACCCTCCTCAACCGTGGGATCTCCAATGACGACTTACCGGCAGATATTCCCCGCCTGCGCTGTGACCGCAGCGACACGCACCAACTGAAGCGCGCGCTGGCTGGCCGCAGCTTCGACGCGGTTGTTGACTTTGTCCTCTACAATGACAGAGAAGCAGAGGCCATTGCCCAGCTTTTGAACGGCAATGTGGGCCACTACCTGTGGCTGTCATCTGGCCAGGTGTATCTCGTGCGGGACGGGGTAACCCGGCCTTTCCGCGAATCGGATTACGAAGGCCCGCTGCTGCCTTCGCCCGAAGCCCTGTCATACGATTACGAAGAATGGCTGTATGGCATGGACAAGCGCCGGGCAGAAGATGCACTTGCGCAGGCCTGGGACGCGCATCGCTTCCCCTATACCACACTGCGCCTCCCGATGGTCAACAGCGAGCGCGATACGTTTCACCGCCTGTATGGGTATGTGCTGCGCATCAAAGACGGCGGACCGATCCTTGTGCCGCATGAACCGGATTACCCGCTGCGCCACATTTATGCCCAAGATGTCGTCCGGGCACTGCTTGGCCTCATCGAGACCGGTACCGGCGCTGGCAAAGCCTACAACATCTCGCAGGACGAAACGCTCACGCTCCAGGCGTTCCTTGAAGTACTTGGCGACATCCTGAACACAGAACCCCACATTGTGCGCGTGGAGCGCGAGCTGCTGGCCGCCAATGGCTTTCTGCCGGACTGCTCACCGTTCAGTGAGGTGTGGATGTCTGAACTGGATAACAGCCTGAGCAAAGCCGAACTGGGTATGCACTACACCCCGGTAAGGACATACCTCACACACATCGTCAATCATTACCAGCAGTATCCGCATGTGCAGCCCACCGGGTACAAGCGCCGCCAGTCCGAAAAAGCGCTGGTGACGATGTAGCGCGCATCCTGCAGGCTGGCATGGAAACAACCGTTTGCGAAGAAAGGGCCGCCTATGACCAGACCAACGGTGAACGCCGCTGCCTTTTGTGCTAGAATTATGCTTATATGGATATGAAAAATAGCCAGGATCCGTGTTATGGCACTGCAGGACAAATTTAACCGTACACTGCGCGATCTGCGCATCTCTGTGACAGATCGCTGTAATTTCCGCTGTACATACTGTATGCCCGCCGAGGTGTTTGGCGATGGGTACAAATTCCTGCCCCGCGCCGAAATCCTGACGTTCGAAGAGATCACGCGCCTTGCCCAGATCTTCGTCCGCCTGGGGGTAGAGAAGCTGCGCCTCACGGGGGGCGAACCGCTTGTACGCCAGGAGATCGAGCGCCTTGTTGGGCAGCTATCGCAGATTGAAGGGGCAGACGATCTGGCCCTTACGACCAACGGCTACTATCTGCCGCAGAAGGCGCAGGCGCTTAAGGACGCCGGTTTACAGCGTGTCACCATCAGCCTGGACTCGCTGGACGATACCGTGTTTCGCAGGATGAACGGGAACCGTTCCAGCGTGGCGCGTGTGCTGGAAGGCATTCGGGCGGCAGAAGCCGCCGGGCTGACACCCATCAAGATCAACGCTGTTGTGCAGCGCGGCGTTAATGATCACACGATTGTGGATCTTGCCCGTTTCTGTCATGCGCATGGCTATATCGTGCGCTTCATCGAGTATATGGACGTGGGGAACATGAACGGCTGGCGCTTGGACGATGTCGTCACGGCAGATGAAATCGTGGAGCGCATCGACGCAGCCCTGCCGCTTGAGGCGCTGCCGCCGAATTATGACAGCGAAGTGGCGCGCCGCTACCGTTTCCGCGATGGCAACGGCGAAATAGGGCTGATTACTTCGGTGACCAAGCCGTTCTGCGGAGCCTGTTCGCGCATGCGTCTCTCTGCAGAGGGCCAGTTGTTCACCTGCCTTTTCGGCACCAAAAGCACGGATCTGCGTGCGCCGCTGCGCGAGGGTGCCACCGATGACGAGCTGACGCACATCATCCGGGGGGTGTGGGGCAAACGCACGGACCGTTACTCTGAGGAGCGCTTTAATCCTAACATCCCGCGCGACCCCAAAGTGGAAATGTACCACATCGGCGGGTAAGGAGATATTATGTCCTACAGCAAGCATCTGTGCCCGCGTTCGCAGCGGGCACTCGAAATGTTGGGCAAGAAGTGGATGGGGGTCATTCTGCTGGCCCTTCAGGACGGGCCGCTGCGCTTCAGCGAAGTATCGGAGCGTGTCGCCGTAATCAGTGACCGTATGCTGTCTGAACGGCTCAAGGAACTTGAGTCCGAAGGGATTGTCGCGCGCCATGTGTTGGGAAATTCCCCCATGCGGGTTGAATATGAACTGACCGGCAAGGGCCAGGATCTCACGCCGGTGATGACCGCCATTCGCGACTGGAGCCACCGTTGGATCCCCCTGGAGTCCCCGGAAACCCCCGCCTGATCCCCATGTGATGTGCCCGCGCTGCCGCCGCGAACCGTGTGCGGGTCACTGTTTCTGAACTATCTGGTTAGAACGTAAAAAATCCCCGAATGAGTTGACAGCGCCTGTTGCATGAAATATTATGTGTAATATGTATGTGGCGCATTGGCGTATTGCGGCATGTACGTGTGGCAAAGGAGACGGTGCAGGGGTTCAGGACGCCAGGAACACGGCACTGGCATGGTGCGCTGGTTTCGGATCCAGGTGTGGCAGACCACAGGCGAAGAGGATGCTGGCCATGTTCTCCTCAGCAGCCCTGGATCTGCACAGTTGGCAGGACCATTTCCTGCGTAGAGGCAGGTCGCGCCACAGCACTGCATTGAATACACTGCTCGTTTGCCTCCAACCGTTACGCCTGTGAGGTGACGAAAGCTGCATCTCAGCGGTCAAGGCTGCCATTTCCCTCGATTCCGAAGCCCGGAAGTCTCTTCACAGCCGTTCGTCTGGTGAAAGGTCGGCAAAAACGCTGCTTCTGTGAATATGTGTACCTACTCAGGCAGGCGGTTGGGGGGCGCTGCCCCCCAAACC